>JACQZX010000015.1 GCA_016213665.1 Actinomycetota bacterium
AGTTCGGAAAACACGAGCGCGCAAGATGACTATCGTTCCGAGCGTGAGGTTCATGGACGAACACCCACTGCGGTCATACGTCTGGTTGGTGGTGGCTGCCCTGTTCGTCTCAATGGCGCTGACGATTGCTCTTGATTTCAGCGCCGCGACCGGTGCCATGCTCTGTTTCGTACTGATCGGTGGCGGTTATGTCGTCGGCACCGAGCTGACTGCCAGGGCACAGCGCAGCGCACGAGCCGACCTGGAGGAGAGCAAGTTGCGGCGCCTACGCGAACAGTCGGCGGACCTTGAACGGCAGCAACAGGAACGGAAACCACGCGAGGCGGATGGTCGGTAAATGGTTCGGATGATTTTCGTGAAACGAATGACTGCTGTCGTGGTCGTCGGCACACTGCTCGCTACCTGCGGCGGCAACTCTGCCAGCGACTTTGGCGACACCCAGCCTTCGGGCGATTCTGCTTCGCCGTCCACTACCGCGCCATCCGATCTCGATTCGTCGCCCGGGCTGCAGGTCGACCCAAATTCCCCACTCGGCTTGCCCGCACTGCTCGGCATCGAACCGATCGTCCGTCCCGAGACGCTCGTGCTTTCGGCCGACGACGCAGCCGCCGCAATTTCGGTTGTGATTTCCAATCCGACGGAATGCCAACCCGGTTTGATTGGACGCGTACCTTGCCAATTCGTGATGACATTCGCCTCGCTGCCCACCGGGCTAGTCGTAGGCAGCGTGCTTGCGAGCGATGTCGCCCCGGCGATGCCAAACGGCCTGCTGGCAGAGGTTGTGGCGGTGGCAGCCGAGGCAGCGGACGGCAGCGTGACTGTGCAAGCCGTAGAAGCCTCTCTCTCCGATGCCTTGGAGCAGGGAGAGCTTGTGGTTGAGCAGGACTTCACGCCTGCCGATGTGCGCGGCGAGACACTGGCACCCGGGGTGACGGCGATCCCTGCCGCGGCGGGATTGCAATCTGCGGGCGGCGGCGCCTCAAGGGCGTTTTCGCCGCTGTCGCGAGGGCGGGTCGAGGGTCTCGCGTTCGCTTACTCGGTCGACCATACAGAGATCGCACCTGGCGTGTTCGCCGATGGTTCCGTCGCGTTCGACATCGGCTGTGGCGCCTACGCCGGCCTCACGTATGAAACCGTTTTCGGGGTCCCCGTTTACCCGAACGGCGTGGCCTTCGAAGCTAAGTGCGGCGCGTCACAGAGTGGTTCGATTCAAATCACGTCTCAAGTCACCCAGGAAGTGAGCAGTTCGGCCGTCATCGCTGAACTCAACCTTGAACCGATCACCTTTTTCGTGGGTCCGGTTCCGGTCGTGCTCGTTCCGCGTATCACGGTGTCGGTCTCGGCCAGCGGCAAGGTGATGGCAGAGATGAGTTTTGGTGTGTCGGAGAGTTTCGCGGCTGAGGTCGGAATTCGTTACAACGATGGCTTCGAGACGATCAAGAACTTTCACAAGGACTTCTCCGGCCCGGTGGTGACCGGTTCGGCTCGACTGTCGGCCGAGGCAGGCGTGGAGTTGAGCCAGTCGCTGCTGCTTTACGGACTCGCCGGGCCGCAACTCTCGGAAACGTTGTTCGCCAAGCTCGTGGGCGCGGCCCCCGGGGCCAAGCCGTTGTGGTGCCTGACCGGCGGGCTGCGCGCCGAAGCCTCGTTATCACTCGATCTAGGTATCAAGGATCTCGAGTGGGGCCCGGAGGAGTTGTTCACGTTTGGTACCGAACTTGGTTGCGCTGGCAACTCGGCGCCGACGATCGCTCTCCTTGCTCAAGATGGTGCTGTCTTCTACCCGCAATCCGTCACCGAGCCGCCGTCGTTTTCTGCCACCGCACTCGACCTGGAAGACGGGGCGCTGCCGGTCAGTTGGTCGAGCTCGATCGACGGCGATCTTGGCACGACCGCCCCGGGCCAACCGCTCGTGGCAACCGGACTCAGCCTTGGATCCCAGATAATCACAGCTACCACCACCGATGCTGAAGGGCTGACGGCAACCGCTTCTGTCACGGTCACGGCAGCTGCGGGTAATCCGTCGGTCACCTTCTCGACCAAGAATTCCAGCGGCGCCTGGGTACCTGTGACGAGCATCTCCGGTGTCCAAGGGAGCCAGGTGGTTGTTCGGGTGCTTGTCGGATCGCACCTCAACCTAGGCATCGGATCGTGCCTTCCGGTCACGTGGAGTTCCGCGCTGCCGGTTGCACTCGCAAGTCAATGTGATTTCACGATCACTCTTGGCAACCAAGGAAACTTTGTGCTCACCGCGATGGTGACCGACGCGGACGGCCTTGCCGGCAGCGCCACCCTCACCGCCTCTGTAAGTGCGCCACCGTCAGTCGTCACGCCGCTCATGTCGGCGATTGTCGTCAAGCGGACCATTCCTACACCGGTCGTGAACCTCTGCGATGGATGCCTGCTCGACTACGGAGAAACGGCAACGCTACGCGTGAACTACACGAACTATCCGCAGGCGAACATCGCCGTGCACTATGCCTGGACCGTGCAGACAGTCTTCGCGGGGGTTGCCGGTGCGTACCTGCCCATGGCTGGGTCGGACGGTTCGCCAAACTCCTATTCCGAGCGCACCTTCACAGCACCGACGGTGTTCGGGAAGGACTACACCTACCATTTCAAGGTAACCATGCTCAACGCCGCCGGGGTCGTTCTTCAAACGCAAACGTTTACCCTGACCTACGTAGGGCCGATTGCGTAGGACATTGCGTCACGGTTGCTGACCGCTACCGTGGCTGACACCGTGAAGTTCGACCTCGACGAAACTGAACTTGGCTCGTGCGTGAATTGTGGCCTGTGCCTGCCGCATTGTCCGACGTTTCGGGTCACCGGCGAGGAAGCGTTGTCACCGCGTGGTCGGATCGCTGCCATCCGCGCGGTGCACGACGACGATGCACCTGTTACCGACGAATTCATTTCGTTCATGGAGACGTGCGTGCAATGCCGTGGGTGCGAACCCGCCTGCCCGTCGGGTGTGCCCTACGGCCGGCTGCAGGAAGGCGTGCGCAAGGCTCTTGCGACGCAACATCGCATCACACCGCGCCGGCAACGCCTCGCGTTCGCGGCTCTTCCGCGGCATCGGCTGTTGCTCACCGGTTCCACGCTGCTGGCGGGTGCGCAACGGCTCCGCCTGGTGCCAAGCCGATTCGGCCTTCCGAGACTGCCCTTGCGTCGTCCGGCACCCGTGCGAGCCACCGGGAACGCGGTTTGGTTGTTCACCGGCTGCGTGATGGATGCGTGGCATCGCGACACTCATCGCAACACGGCCAAGGTACTCTCGGCTCTCGGCGTTACGTTTGCGCTGCCCAACGCGGGGGGTGGGTGCTGCGGGGCGTTGCACATCCATGCCGGTCTTGCCGACGGGTCGCGCCGGCTTGCCAACGATGTGATCGCCTCGATGCCAGGTGACCGGCCGATCATCGTCAACTCGGCAGGCTGCGGCGCGGCCCTCAAGGACTACGGCCACCTGCTACGCACCGCGTCGTCGGCAGCGTTCAGCGCGCGGGTGATCGATGTCAACGAGTTCGTCGCGTTGCACCTCGACCGACTTCCGACTCGCCGACATCTCGGGGCTGTGATCATTCAAGATCCCTGCCACCTGCGGCACGTGCAACGCAATCACCAGTCGGTGCGGTCGATACTCGCTGCCATCGCAGACATCGTTGAGCTCGACGACGACGGGTTGTGCTGCGGGGCGGGTGGCGCATATTCGGCGACGCAGCCAGACCTGGCAGCGATGATGCGAGCTAGCAAGCTGGCGGCTATTGAACGTGCAGGTGGGGGAGTCGTTGCCAGCGCCAACCCGGGTTGTGTCATGCACCTTGCCGCCGCGGGTGTGGTCGTGCGGCATCCGATCGACCTCCTGGCGGACACGCTGTGAACGGTTCCGACGACCCGCTTCGTTACGCCGGCATCGCTGATCGACTGGACGCGGCTGCAACTGAGCTCGACGAGTTGATGTTCGATCAGTTGCGCGCGGCAGTATCGGCCAAGAGCGGTCGCCCAGCGGACGACAAGCGACTCATCAAGGCTCGCCGCGCGATCGAGAGGGCGGCGCACCTGCTGCGTGGATGGGATGACCCCGTCGACGATTGAGTGGTCAATCGTCGACGAAGCTGTTGCAACAGTCGATCAGCCTGCGTAGATCGCCGTAACCGTGTTTGGCGAAGGCGAAGGTGATGCGGGCGAGGTCGAGTCTGTCACCCTCGCGTCGCTCCGGCTCCGTCGGCGCGGCAGCCACGATCGCGCCCTGTTTGCACAGGTAGCCGAACCGCCGATTCAGTGTCGCCAAGTCGTCAGCGGTCGGTTGGAACTGCAGTCGAATGACAAGCTGATCGCCGACGTAACGCAGCGAGTCGTAGTTGCGGTAGAAGCCGACGATCTCGTTCACGGCGATCTCGCACGAGTCGGTGATCAGGTACAGGCTGGTGTCGGCCGCGGAAACCAGCCCGCGGTCGACCAGTTGCTCACGGATGAACTCATCGACGGTCTCCCAGTACGGGTCGCCGGGTGTGTCGAGCAGCACGATCGGAACCGGCAGGCCCTTGCCGGTCTGGGTCAGGGTGATCAATTCGAACGTCTCATCGAGGGTTCCGAACCCGCCGGGTAGGCACACGAACCCCTTACTCTCCTTCACGAGCATTAGCTTGCGCGTGAAGAAGTACTTCATGCTCACGTACTTCTCGTCGCCGGCGATCACCGGGTTGGCCCCCTGTTCGAACGGCAATCTGATCGACACACCGATCGAGTTTGCGCGCCCGGCACCCTCCATTCCCGCTTGCATGATCCCAGGCCCGGCGCCGGTGATCACCATCCAGCCCTTGGCGGCGAGGTGCTGCGCCACATCGCGGGCCGCAGCGTAGAGCGGATCGTCGGGTTTGGTGCGTGCCGAACCGAAGATGGTCACCTTCGGAACTCCGCGTGACGACACAAACATCGCGAACGCGTCGCCCATCTCCTCCAGTGCCGCCGCGGCGATCTTGAGATCGAGAGTCTGCGGGTGTTGCATCACGACATCGACGGCGGCGCGCAGCAGTTGTTGCGAGTATCGACGATCGGCGCCGGCGGGTACGTCGGCGAGTAGCGAGGCAATCAGCTCGTCGGCGGCATGTGGCTGCTTCATCGAGAGCGGATCATGAAAGGAGCGTCACGGCCGCAGGGTTTCGGCCTTCGCGCTCAGCGTCGCGAGTAAGTCGTCGAAGCTCTTCTGGAAGCTGGCAACACCATCACGTTCCAACTTGGCGGCAACGTCGTCCATGTCGACCCCAACCTCGGCCAACTCGCGCCACACGGCTTCCGCGTGGGCGACTCCGTCGTCGATTGTGCGATCGACAACACCGTGATCGTTGAACGCTTCAATCGTTGCATCAGGAAGTGTGTTTACCGTGTCGGGGCCGATCAACTGATCGACGTACAACGTGTCTGGATAGTGCGGGTTCTTGGTCGACGTGCTCGCCCAGAGCGGGCGTTGCACGACGGCACCCTTGGCTGCCAGTGCCTCCCAACGCGGCCCGCTGAACGTGCGCCGAAACGCTTGGTAGGCCAGCTTCGCCTGTGCGATCGCAGCTCTGCCGCGGAGTGCGAGAGCTGCCGGCGAGGCAATTGCATCGAGTCGGGCATCGACTTCGGAGTCGACGCGGCTGATGAAGAAGCTCGCCACGCTGGCGACACCCGCAAGGTCGGCGCCTGGCGCCTTGGCGTGGGTCTCCAAGCCGTCGACGTACGCGTCCATAACGCTCTGGTAGCGAGTGAGGCTAAAGATCAACGTGACGTTGATGTTGCGCCCTTCGGCGATCATCTGCTGGATCGCACCGATACCTTCGCCGGTGCCCGGAATCTTAACCATCAGGTTCGGCTTGGCAATTCGTAGGTGCAACTCACGCGCTGCTGCTTCCGTCGCGGCTGTGTCGTGGGCGAGAGGCGGGTCGACCTCGACGCTCACGAATCCATCGCCGCGGTTGGCGCTGCGATAGAGGTCTGAGAATTCATCGAGAGCGCCGTTGATGTCGGCGAGCACCAACGCCCAATACTGGTCACTCACCGATGCCCCGGATGCGACAAGTTGGCGCTGCTGTGCGTCGTAATCCGACGAACCCTGAATCGCCTTTTGAAAAATGGTGGGGTTGCTGGTGAGGCCCCGAATACCAGACTGGATCAATGCCCGCAGCGTCCCATCGGTGAGGTAACTGCGCTTGAGGTTGTCGAGCCACGGACTTTGCCGCTGCTCTGCGTACAAGCTCGTAAGGCGTTCCATTCCGTCAACCCTTCTCTCTTGCCATCGCGGTGGCGCGAGCCACAACGTTGGCGACGCTGATCCCGAGCTTCTCCATCACCACGTCGCCAGGCGCGCTGGCGCCGAAGCGATCGATTCCGATGCTGTCGTCGGCCCATCGAGCCCACCCGAAGGTGGTCGCGGCCTCTACTGAGAGCGTCGGAACTCCCGTCGGAAGCACCTTCGCCCGCTCGGCATCGGTCTGCGCGCTGAAGCGATCCCACGAAGGCATGCTGACAACGCGCGTCGCGATGCCCGCTGCCGCCAGTTGTTCAGCGGCGGCGACGCACAGCGCAACCTCGCTACCGGTTCCGATCAGCACAATTTGCGGGCTTGCCGCATCGCGCACGACACCGGCGCCCGCCGCGACCGCGGACCCGTCGGTGCACACCGGAATCGCCTGGCGAGAAAGTACCAGCGCCGTCGGGCCGTTGTGGTTGACCGCTGCTCTCCACGCGGCGACCGTCTCGTTGGCGTCGGCTGGGCGGATGACCTGCAAATCGGGGATGGCGCGCAGTGTGGCGAGATGTTCAACTGGTTGGTGAGTTGGTCCATCCTCGCCAACGCCCACGGAATCGTGGGTGAACACGAACAGCACCTTGGCGTGGCTGAGCGCAGCCAACCGCACGGCAGGTCGCATGTAGTCGAGGAACACGAAGAAGGTGCCACCCGCAGGAAACACTCCGCCGTGCAGGGCCATTCCCACCATCGCGGCGGCCATGCCGTGCTCACGTATCCCGTAGTAGATCTGACGACCGCCGGCGGTGGCCGCAGTGTTGGCCTGCTGCTCGGCGAGCTTGGTGCCGGTGTTGCCGGTGAGGTCGGCGGCACCGGCCACCAGACCGGGCACGCCAGCGAGGGATGCGTTGAACGCCTTCTCGATCGCGACGCGGGTGGCGATCTTGCTGCCCTGATCGAAGTTGGGCAGCTTGGACTCCCAGCCGGTCACTCCGGCGCCCGCCCAACGAGCGTCCCAAACGGCGCGGTCCACGTTGCCGGCGTCGAAGCGCTTCCTCCACGCCGCGCTCAGTGCCGATCCGCGTGTCGCGCAATGAGCGCGATAGCTCTGCACCAACTCGGTCGGTGCCCAGAACGGCTCGTCGGGAATTCCCATCGCCGTCTTGGTACGTGTGACCTGCTCGGGGGTGAAGGGATTGCCGTGCGCTTCGTGATGATCGGTCAGGTCGGGACTAGGGGTCGCGATGTGGCTGCGCAGAATCAGCAGACTCGGTCGCTCGTCGACCGCCATCGCGCTGCGCGCGGCAGCTTCGAGCGCATCGCAATCGTCGGCGATCTCGCCGAGGTGGTCGACGTGCCAGCCGTAGGCCTGGAAGCGCTTGCCGACGTCGTCGCTGTAGGTGAGCGCGGTGTCGCCATCGATGGTGATGTGGTTGTCGTCATATATGCAAACCAGGTTGCCGAGGCGTTGGTGCCCGGCGAGCGAAGCGGCCTCGTGACTGAGGCCCTCCATGAAGCAGCCGTCGCCGGCGATGACGAACGTGTGGTGCTGCATCACTGCGGCACCGAAGGTGGCGCGCAGGTGACGCTCGGCCAGCGCCATCCCCACTGCGTTGGCGAATCCTTGGCCGAGTGGCCCGGTAGTCACCTCGACCCCGGCCGTGTGCCCGGCCTCGGGGTGCCCCGGTGTCGCGGAGTCCCACTGGCGGAACCGCTTGAGATCGTCGAGTTCCAAGCCGTAACCGGCAAGAAACAGCAGCGAGTACTGCAGTATCGAGGCATGCCCGTTCGAAAGGATGAACCGATCTCGATCAGGCCACTGCGGATCGGAGGGGTCGTGGCGCATCACTCGGCTGTAGAGCACGTGGGCGAGGGGAGCGAGCGCCATTGCCGTGCCCTGGTGGCCGCTCTTGGCGTGCAAGGGAGCGTCCATGGCAAGACCGCGAATGAGCGAGATCGCCTGCTGATCGAGTTGCTCGCTAAGGCTGTCGGGCACGCGACGACTGTACCCGGGAGCCCGGCTCGCGCCGCCTCACACAGGGGGAAGGAGCGTGAACGGTACGAGATGCCACGCGCCACGGTCGACGCGACAGTGGGCGAAGATCTGGCCGTAGTCGGCGAACTCGAGCTCACCCTTCACCAGTCGATAGGTGAACTTGCCCGGCTCGACCGTGAACGGGCTGACGTTGCGCGCTAACTCGTCGTCGGCTTCGGTCAACCCCTTGCGGAAGACGACCTCGAACACGCCACTGCCGGGTTCGCCGGTCGGGCAGAAGATCAAGGCAACCAGATGTGGGGAGATGGTGACGGGTGCCGGCGACGGAGCGGCCATCGAGAACATCGCACCGGTGATGTCAATGCGCGTCGAAGGCCCGGCTGCCTGGCGCAGTTCGAAATTCTCGACAAACAATGCGGACACGATCTGCATGCCCGGCAGGGTAGCGGTGGTGCTCCTCGTCGGCGATCAGTGTCACCGGCTCATAGGCTGTCAGCCCATGGCTGATCACGACGGCGAGCTGTCTACGCGGGAGTTGATCATCGCGGAAGCGATGCGCTGCTTCGCCGAGAGCGGCTACGAAGGAACGTCGCTGAACGACATTGCGGCCGGCGTCGGGATCCGCCGCCCGAGCCTGCTACATCACTTCCCCTCCAAGGAAGCTCTTTACCACGAGGTCTTCGAGCACCTGCTCAGCGACTGGTTCGAACGATTGACGTCGGCGTTTGTGGCACCCGCGACAGGCAAGAACAAGATGGAACTCGTCATCCAGGCCGGGTTCGATCTCTTCGCCGACAATCCCGATTACGTGCGGCTGATGCGCCGCGAGGCTCTCGACGGTGGCGTGCATCTCGGTATCGACCTTGCCGCAGTGTTGCGTCCTATGTTCGACCGTGCCGTGGCCTTCTTCGAGCGTGAGATGGCGGCCGGTGTGTTTCGCCGCCAAGACCCAGAACACCTACTGATCACCGGGTACGGGGCGCTGCTCAGTTACTTCAGCGACGCACCGTTCGTCGGCGGGCTACTTGACGGCGACGCGCTGGCACCCGAGCAACGGGCTCGCCACCGGAAGCACATCACGGCGTTCTTCGACGCTGCGCTCAAGCCATAGCAGGAGATCGTCGATTCGCCGGCGCGGCGACTACGTTCGTTGATGTGGCAACGGTGGAAATCGACGGGCAATCGATTGGCCACGCCACAGTCGGTGACGTCGGCGAGCCCGTGTTGTTGCTACATGGCACGGCGATGAGTCGCGCGGCCTTCGACGGTGTGATTGCGGCGATGCCGGCGGCAGCGGCGTACCGCTACGTGGTGATGGACCTGCCGGGTTCCGGCGAATCTTCACTACCGAGTTCGGCACTGACGGTGCACGGTCTCGCGGCGCAGGCGCATCAGTTGATGAGTGAACTCGGCCACGATCGATACCACGTCGCCGGCTTCTCGCTGGGAGCGATGGTCGCGGCAGGAATCGCGAGCGCTCACCATTCTTCCGTGCGCAGCGTCACCTTGATGGCCGGCTGGATCACGAGTGACGCGCGCATGAAAGCGACGTTCGAGCTGTGGCGGCGGTTGATCGCGATCGGCCCGGAGCTGTTCGTGCGTTACGCGCTCGTCGATGGATTCACGGCGGCAGCGCAGGAGCAGATGGCGCCGATGTTGGACGCCGCGATCGCCGTCGGGGCCGGGACTGTCGCTCCCGGTTCGCACGCGCAGATCGACCTCGACATCGCGGCCGACATCTCCGAGATCGTCGGGCTGATCTCGGCCCCTACCCTGATCCTTAGCGGTGCCGAGGATCGGTGGGTCGACGTGACCAACGCGCACGCCCTCGGCCGCGCGATCGCTGGTTCGCGGGTGGAGGTGCTCCCCATCGGCCACATGATGATC
>JACQZX010000142.1 GCA_016213665.1 Actinomycetota bacterium
ACGTCGTTACGAATGCCGGCAGCCGCGCGCAAGGCGTAAGCGGCCGCCGGATCGGATGCGCGTATCGCGTGCAACTCGGCGGCAGCGATGATCAGGCGCGCCCTGAGGTTGGCGACACGTGCCGGGTCGTATGCGAGCAGTCCCATTCAGTGCCGTCCGGCCACCAGTGCCTGCGCATCGAGCTCGGCCGCGAGGCGCTCCAGTTGTCGCGCTTGTGTGCACAGCGTGTCCGCTTGCGCTCGCAGTGCACCGGGTATCGCTCGCAATGCTTCGTCGCAGCGTTGCGGCGACGGCCCCACCCACGTGTCGGCGCCGCCCCATCGAAAACAGTCGAGTATTCGCAGCGACCGCAGCCGCACAGCCATCGATCGCAACGCTGCGGCGCGCGTGCGCAGGGTGTCGGCAGCAGTCGCGGTCATTCAGCCCTACTGGGCACGGCCACCGTTGCCCGACGGCAAGAAGTGTTGGCGCGGTGGTTAGGGGGCGAGGTTGCGGACCACTCGGTGGTGGGGAAGGCCGATGGTGGCGTCGAGGAAGCCGTCGCCCTCGACGCGGAATCCGTGTTGCAGGTAGAAGGGCAGCGCAGTGTCACGAGCGTTGGCCCAGACCACATGCAGATCGGCCGACAGCGCGCGCCGGCAACCGGACTCGAGCAACAGGCCACCAAGGCCGGTTCCCTGCAGACGTGCGGCGGTGGCCATACCGCGCAGCTGGACGGCCGCCTGGTCGTGGTGCGGTCGCGGCACCCAAGTTGACACGGCAACCAGTTCACCTTCAACGCTCACACCGAGATGCACGACACCCGGAAAGTCGTCCTCGGGGAACACGACCTGCTTGCTTGTCGTGGTAGCACGCAACACTGCGAGGCGCAGCGGATGAGTTTCCTCGGCGGAGATCTCCACCACTTGCGGTGCGCTCACGCCCGTCAGCTTGCCAGACCGAGTGTGATGATGCGATCGGCGAGCGCGGCCGCCTCGTCTTGATCGTGGGTTACCAGCAGTGTTGTCGTGTTGGCCGCGCGCAGCATGCCGGCCAGGTCGTCGACGAGGCGGTCGTGCAATTCGCGGTCGAGACCGGTGAGTGGTTCATCGAGCAGCAGCACGGCGGGTTCCGGTGCCAGGGCACGCGCCAACGCCACGCGCTTGGCCTCGCCCCCGCTGAGCCGTTCGATGCCGCGGGCGCCGAAACCCTCGAGCCCGACCAATGTCAGCAACTCACCAACTCGCCGGTTCACCTCCGCGCGCGGTCGACGTTGCATCCGCAACCCGAAGGCGACATTGCCGGCAACGGAGAGGTGTGGGAATAGTTGTTCGTCCTGGAACATCAACCCGATGTGGCGGCGGTAAGTCGGCAGTGCGGTGATGTCGCAGCCGTCGAGCATGATGCTGCCGATGTCCGCAACCAATAAGCCGGCGATCACTCGCAGCAGGGTGCTCTTGCCGACACCAGAGGGTCCGACCAGTGCCACGATCTCGCCGTTGGCAAGTTCGATGGAAATGTGATCGAGAACTTTGCGGTCACCGAGTCGAATCGAGACGTCAGTTACTGCGAGCACGGAGAACGCCTTCCTTTTCCGCCGCGCCCAGGACGGTGACAATTGCGGCGGCGGTAACGACGAACAGGATCGTCGACAACGCGAAGGCTTGCGCGCGCGGCAATTCGCCCGCACGGCCAAGCAACCTGGCGATAGCGATTGGCAAGGTCTCGCGACCGGCGCGAGTGAGAATGGTGGTTGCACCGAACTCTCCCAAGGAAATTGCTGCCGCGAGTCCACCGGCGGCGGCCAGGGGGCGGACCACCCGTCGACCGTCGACTGCCAACCATGCTCGTGTGGGACTGGCTCCAAGCGTTGCAGCGGCGGCACGTTGATCGCTTGGTATCGCCCGCAGCACGGGTAGCAGTGCGCGTACAACAAACGGGATCGCGACCAGTGCATGGCCGAGGGGAATCATTAGCCAGCTTGCGCGCCAGTCGAACGGAGCAGTATCGAACGTGATCAGCATCCCGAGGCCGATGGTCACCGCCGATGTCCCCAGCGGCATCATCAATCCGACATCGAGTAATCCGCCGTGTCGCCGGGCGGCGGCTATCGCCATGGCGGCGAGCCCGCCGCCGACAACGCTGATAACCATGGCCACGACGGCGAATCGCAACGAAGTAGCGAGGGAGCCGTAGGGATCGACACCGAGGCTGATTCCTGGCCGTATCTCGGCAGTACCCAGCTCACGCCAGGCGGTCGCAGTCCAGCGATTGCCGAGTCGAAAGGAGCGGCTGACCATCAACGCCATTGGTGCGATCATCACAACGCCGATGACTGCCGCGCCGGCCGCCACCGCCAAGCGCGCGCGGGGGGTGCGCGCCAGCCTGGGTTGCGTATCACCGGCTAGGACCCGCGCAACGGTTCTTTGCCGGCGCGCGGACAAACCGATCACTATTGCCAGCGTGAATAGTTGCAGCATTGACAACACCGCCGCGCCGTCGACATCGCCCAATTGGGTAGCGCGGCGGGCAATCTCGACCTCGAGTGTCGGGTGCGCGGAGCCACCGAGCAAACGAACTGCGCCGAATGAGGTGAAGCTGAACAGGAAGACGATGGTTGCCGCGGCCCAGAGTGCCGGACGCAATAGTGGCAACACGACGTGGCGCAGGAGTTGGAGGGGTGAAGCACCGAGAGTGCGCGCGGCGGCGGTGAGGTTGATAGGCAACGCTTCCCACATCGTGCCGACGAGACGGACCACGACGGCGATGTTGAAGTAGATGTGGGCGATGACGATGGCGCCAACAGTGCCGTGCCAGGCACTCGGCAAGAGCGCAAGGAACGCGGCACCGACCACGACGGTGGGCAACATGAACGGAATGGTCACGACGGCCAGCAGCAGGCGCCGACCGCGGAATCGATAACGCGAGAGCAAGTAGGCGGGAAGTAAGCCGATGGCCATCGTCAAGGCGGTGCTCACCAGCGCTTGCCAGAACGTGAACCAGATCACGTTGGCCAGACCCGGGATTCGCAGCGCAGTCGTGATCGATCGTGGCCGGACCACCCTCGCCAAAAGCGTCGCCACCGGCCAGAGATAGAAAACGGCGACCATCGCTGCCGGCAGCGCCGCGACTGCCGGAACGATCCACCGCGGCAGCGAATTGAGCTGCTTCGTTGCGGGTCGGGGGGTGCTCAGTGCAACACGATCGTGTTCCATTGGTCTTGCCATTTCTCGCGGTTGGCCGCGATCGTCTCCGGGTCGACCGTGAAGGGGTCGCTCGGGACCACTGCGAAGTCGGTGAACACGGCCGGTAGTTCGACGTTCACGTTCACCGGATACACGAACAGCGTCAACGGGAGCTCGCGTTGAAAGCGTTCACCGACAAGGAATTGCACGAGTCGTGCAGCCTCGGTCGGGTGATCGCTGCCCCGCAGGATGCCGGCGAATTCCTGCTGGCGAAAACATGTCTCGACGCTCACTCCCGTCGGCGCATCGTCGCGCGGCGGATCGGCGAACACGACCTCCGCCGGCGGGCTACTGCCGTAGCTCACAACCAGCGGGCGGTTGCCGGCGCTGCCGGCTGCACCGCTGAATCGCTCGTAATAGGCAATGTCCCAAGACTCGGCGACCTCGACACCATTTTCGCGCAGGCCGGCCCAGTACTGCTGCCAACCGGTCTCGCCGTAGTTGGCGATGGTCGCGAGCATGAAGGCCAGCCCGGGTGAAGACGATGCCGGGTTCTCCACAACCAACAAGTCGCGGTAGCGCGGAAGCAGCAGATCGTCGAGCGTGACCGGCGGCGAGATGGCGTGGTCGGCGAACCAGGCGATGTCGTAGTTGACGCAGACGTCGCCGTAATCGACCTGCACGGGTTCGTCGGCGAAGACCTCGGCGTCGGTGGCGGCTGAAAGCAGTGTGTTGTCGACCCCCCACATCACGTCGCCTTCGGGATTTCCGGCGGTGAGGCTCGCTTTCGTGACCATCGTGCCGGCATCACCGGCGGTGAGAATGCGCACGTTGATGCCTGTCTCCTCGGTGAAATCCGCCAGAGCGTCGTTCAACGGCGTCCCGCTGGTGGGGAACGAGTCGTAGACGAGCATCGTCACGGTTGCCGATCGGTCGCCGCCGCACGCGCTCACCGCTGCCGCTAGCACAAGCGTCGACGCGATCAGACGCTTCATGGGATGACCACCGTCAGTACGCCGGAACCGACGGACACTTCAACTTGATCGTGCGCCGTCGGACTGGCCTGGTTGCTCAGCCCGCGCGTTTCGGTGGCCGTTAGCGTCGCATCGTGCAAGGGCCACCGCGCTCCTTGCACGCAAATACCCGCGCAAGATCCGTGCAGCGCGAGGAGTGAGAATGTCTGGCCCGCGTGCAAGTCGAGCGTCACTTTGCGGCCCGGGTGGAGAATCCGTAGTTCATTGTGGCCAAGCACTGCGCACACACTCGTGAGTGCGGCGAGGGTCGGGTGGCCGAGTGCGAGGATCGTGCTCAGCAGGTGGTCCAACCGCAGTTCGCCGGCTGCCTCGGAACCGCCGAGCACACAAAGCCGTCGTAGGTTCGGCACTCGCAGCGCACGGGCGATTGCCAACTCGGTGTCAGATGCGTCCTTGTCGGGTGGGTGTTCCTCGATCTCGGCGGCGTGCTCGTAAGCCCACATGCGTCCTGCAGCGCTGATGCTGTCGAGGTCGCCGACGAGTACGTCGGGGAGAATGCCGGCAGCAACCGCATGATCGAGACCGCTGTCGGCGGCAATGACGAACGACTGGGATTCATCGGCGCCGATCGCTCTGTCGATTGCGAGGCGCGACAACGGACCACCACCGATTACGACGATCGCTCGTTCGCCCTGCATGTGTGCTCCCTCCGCTGGCATTACCCAGATCAGGTTCCTTGGGTCGGTGGCAACGGCCACCCTCTCAGCCCGCTCTGGTGCGAGCTCCCCGTTCGGATGACTCTACTAGCGAGTGCGCTGCGTCTGCACGGTGACAGCGATCAAGCCAACGATCACCAGCGCCATCCCAACGATCTGGATCGGCCGGATAGTGCTGCCCAGCAACCACACCGACCACAACGCGGCCATACCCGGTTGTGCAACCTGCAGCATGCTGATGACACCTATCGGCACCGACTTCTGCGCGAAGACCATCAGGCCATGGGCGAGGGTGCCGGTGAGGACGGCGAGGATGCCGATGAACACCCACGAACGAACGGTGAACGTGGCGAGCTCGCCCGGGAACAGGACCAAGCCGATCGGGAGCGCAACCAGTGCGGCGATAGGTGTGATGTGGGACATGACAACCGCTACCGAACGACCCTGGCGCAGCGTGCGACTGGTGAGTAGGTAGGTAGACCACAGTCCGAGGGCGACACCTATCCACGCGATGCCGCTCCATGAGAAATCTCCGTTCGGTGGCGCGTTGAAGAGCACGATTGCGAGGCCGGCAAGTGAGATGCCCCCAAATGCGAGTGCACCGGGCCGCAGTTGCTCCTTGAAGATGATGGCACCGAGCGGTACGACGATCAGCGGGGTGAGCGCGCCGGTGAATTCGGCGGAGGCGATGCTGGTCTTGGTCACCCCAATGAAGAAGACGGTGATGTTGGCGCCGAACGCGACGCCGGGAACCAACGAGGCCTTGAGGTCATCGAGCCGTAGCCAACGGCCCTCGGACGACCACAGGATCACCCACCAGATCAACGAGCACAGACACATCCGCCAGAACGCGATCGTGACGCCATGGGTGTGCGAGAGTCTGACGAGCGTCGAGCCGACGCTGAAGCTCACGATTACGACCGCTAACGCCAGCAGGCCGATCGTGCGGGGATGCCGGTGAGTTTCGGCCGCAGTGGCCGAGGTCATCGTCTCACTCAACTGGCGGACTCTCGAAGTATGTCCGGCTCGATGTAGATGGTGTGCGCGATCGGCACCGCTGCGCGCAGGTCGGCTTCTACACCGTCGATCGCTTTCGCCAACCCGGCAATGGTGAGATCGTGATCGAATTCGATCTTGGCTGCTACCAACAACTGGTCCGGACTGAGGTGCATGGTACGTAGATGTATGACACTGCGGACGTTGGTACTGGCTGTCAACGACGCACCGATCGCGTTGAGGTTCTCGTCGGAGGCCGACTCGCCGATCAGCAAGCCCTTCATCTCGACCGCGAGTATCGCTGCGATGATCACAAGCAGCACACCGATTGCGATCGACCCAATCGAGTCCCAACGCGGATCGCCTGTGGCCTCTGCCGTGATCAGCCCACCCAGCGCCAAGATAAGGCCGGTTTCGGCGCCGATGTCCTCGAGCAACACCACCGGCAACTCCGGTGCCTTCGCCGTGCGAATGAAGTTCCACCACGAACGACCATGGCGCACGTGGTTCGCTTCCTTGACAGCGGTGCGCAGCGAGAAAGTCTCGAGAGCGATGGATATGCCGAGAATTCCGTAGGCAATTCCAGCGCTCTCGATCTCGTGTGGATCGCTGAGCTTCTGGATGCCCTCGTACAACGCGAACAGACCACCCATGCTGAACAGGACGAGCGCAACGACGAACGACCAGAAGTAGCGTTCGGGCCCGTAGCCGAAAGGATGAGCCAGATCGGCCGGACGTCTGCCGCGCTTGCTGCCGAAGAGCAGGAGGCCCTGGTTGCCGGTGTCGGCGACGCTATGACCCGATTCGGCGAGCAGACCAGCGGAACCTGTGAGCAGGAATCCGGTGAACTTTGCGACAGCGATGCCGAGGTTCGCGAAGAACGCGGCGATGATTGCCTTACGACTGCCCTCGTGCACGGCGACAGACTACAGATCGAGTGCGATCAGACGGTGGGCGTGGTCTGGTCTGCTCGTGGTAATTCGATCCAGGTGCGGCCAGGCGTCAACTTGATCGGAAGGCCTGCGTCGTCGGTGAGAGTGAACGGCTGCAAACGGTCGGCCCGAGTCCAGATGCCGTGCACATAGTTGCCGCCGGTGAAGACGAACGCCTCGCCGGTTCCGACGCTCTGCGCGTCGGGGCTTCCCGAGTACTGGCCGGGCTTATAGACCATGACCAGGACCACGATGTTGTTGGTGGTGGCGACGCTGTCTGTGGCTGCGTCCTTGTGCACCTTGCCGTTCTGCTGGCGCTCATAGAGACCCGTTGCGGCGTTCCACGTCCAATCAATCCGGTACGAATCCATCTCGAGATGCACGCCAGGACTCGCCACGCCGGCGAGGGCCTCGGCAGCGTCGCGATACTGGAACTGCTGCGCGGGCGGCTGCGACTCGGGCGGCGCGAATGTATAGATGTCGGTGGTCTTGGTGTAAAGGTTGTGCGGTGCCTTGTGCTGGTTGCCGCGGAAATAGACCGCGGCGTAGTTAGGTCCCAGGTTCACAAGGTCGCTCTTGTTGATCGCGCGTGTGACCGACTCGTTGCCGCCGCTCCATGCGAATAATGGTCCGTTCAATGATCCAAACAGGTCGACGTCTTGAATCCGGCCGCTACGGCACGGCCCGACGGGGTCGCTGTCGCCACTTTGGAAGACCATTGCGAAGCGAGTGACACCGTCGTTGATCACCTCCTCATAGACGAGGTCTGCCGCGGTGAAACCGGTTTGCGGGATTGCGCCGGTCGAGTTGTCGATCTTGACGACGAGTGCCGGCCGTGCGGCGAGCGGGCTGTCGTTCACTGGTAAGCCGGTGAGCGGGAACACCACCTCGGGAATGGCGGTGGTGGGCGGCGCGGTGGCGGGCGGCACGGTGGAGGCCGGCGCGACGGTGGGGGGAATTGTCGACAACCCAATCGTCTCCGGGGTCGTGTCGGCTGTAGTGCTGCCTCCGCCGCAAGAAGCCAGCAGTGCGAGAGCGAGTAGTGGTCGGACCAGTCCTGTAGAACGCATCCGGCAAGTCTGGCAGCACTCACCGGAAAAGCGGTGCCGGGTTGGAGGGCGATTTTCGTTCGGGCGCCGGCCCAGCACCCCCGATAGTGTTGTGATGTGAGTCCACTTGCCGCCGCTACCTCGCCGTTGGCCGGCCCCGACACGACGTCGACGATCATAACGATCACACCGGCGGCGCTGGCTGAACTGGTGGCGTTGCGCGACACCGAGCCCGACGCCGACCGACTCGGCCTTCGGCTCGAGATCATCAGCAGGCCGGGCGACGAGTTCCGTTACGACCTCAGCTTCGAGGTGATCACCAAGGCCGCCTTCACCGACGAGGTGCGCACACACACCGCCGACGGGTCGAGCCTGAAGGTCATCATCCCGGCCGATAGTCGCGAGCTGCTGCAGGACGCCACGCTCGATCACACGTCGTCGGCTGGTCTTGTTGTGCGCAACCCGAACAAACCGCAGGCGCCCGTCGTCGAGGGTTTGGTGCGCGACGATGAGCTCAGCGGACAGATCGAGGCGATGATCGTCGGCGAAGTCAACCCTGCACTCGCCAGCCATGGCGGCTTCGTCACCTTCGTCGGCCACGACGCCGAGGGCACGGCCTATCTCACGATGGGCGGCGGTTGCCACGGTTGTTCGATGAGCAAAATGACCATGCTCGATGGGGTGCAGACAATGATCGTCGAGCAGATTCCGGCCATCCAGCGCGTGCGCGATCTCACCGATCACTCCAGCGGTCAGAACCCGTTCTACGACTGAGGTAAATGCTCGCGTAGAGTGCGGCAATGACTTCCATTCGATTTCGTCTCCACCCGTCGATGACGATGTTGCTCGTGGGCGCGATTTCGCTCGTCGGCTGCAGCTCGACAAGCTCCACTTCGTCCGACACTGGGTCGACCACCGGCCCCACGTCGACCACGGTGTCGCCGGCAACAACCGTTGTGGGCGCGAGCACATCCGTGCCACCGACGACGGTGGGCGCGACCGCGGCGGCCACCACAGTGAAGGTCACCAACCCACCGGCGACCACACCGGCGACCGCGGCAGGCCCGCAGATCACCAGCTTCTCCGTCTCCAACCCTGCCGCCTGCGCGGCACCCGATGTCAGCGTCGCGTTGCCGCCCCCGACCGTCACGATCTCGTGGACGGTCACCGGTGCCGACAGCATCTATGTAGCGATCGACAACGAGAACGGCCCGTGGGAAACCAACCTGGCAGCCTCGGGCTCGACCGTGGTGCCGTTCGCGTGCCCCGGCCCGCACACATACTTCGTGGTCGCCGACAAGGCCGGCCAACCGCGAGCCGTCAAGTCCAAGACACGCCCCTGATCGCGGCGCCACCCGACGGTATCCAGGCGCAATTTGACGAAGTGACGCGCTGATCACGCGTCGTCGCAGGTCACTGATGTGTGGCGCGTCACTTTCACTGGGACGACTAGCACGCAACAACCATGGTGGTCGTTGTCGCTGGAAGCGGCAGCGTCATGATTGGGAGCTCGACGCACGTGGCTACGGTGGTCTCTTCCAGTGTGGAAATTGAAGGCCAGGTCGGATCAGAAGCTCTTGGATAGGTGACGCCTTCGCAGTACTCGAAGTACCACCATCCGTCGTCGCCGACCTGCGGCTCTCCACTGCAACGGAAGTTGGCGGCGGGCAACGGCGAACACGGGGCGTCATAGATGGCTGAGGTCGTGGTGGTCGCCGATGGAAACGCGCCCGGCAACGGGATGAAGATCTGAGTGCCGACGATGAAGTCGCCGTAACCCTCCGTGCCTTCATTGATGGCATCCAGTTCGCGGACAGTGACGCCGAATCTTTCGGCGACGACACCCGGAAAATCACCCGCAACCAACGTGTAGCTGCCGACGATGGCGAGCGTGCTCTCCGTCCAGGTCGTTTCCGTCAAGGTCGTCGGGCTGAAAGCCACCGTCGAATCGACCGGCGCGTAGCAGATCGTTGTCGCGGTCGGGTAGGTCGTTGTCGCGTCGCCGCCGAGGCCTTGGCCTACGGTGGTTTCGCTTCCCGGGGAGCGCTTGGCAAGGGCGGTCACTCCGCCAACGCCGGCTAACGCGCAGGCGCTCAGCACCGCAGCGCGGCGTTGGCGTTGGTGGCGGCGGGCTCTGTCTTTCACATCGCGCAGCGACGGGCGTGACAGCGCAGCCGGGCGTTGCGCGAACGCTGCTTGCAGGTCGCGGTCGATGTCGTTGAATTCGTTCATCGCTTTACCTCGGTTCGTAAACGGGCGAGCGCCCGGTGAAGTGTTGACTTGACGGTGCCCATCGGGATGCCGAGCGTGTCGGCAATTTCGGCGTCGGTGAGTTGCAGCTCGTAGCGCAAGGTCACCGCGTTGCGTTGTGCCGTCGGTAGTCGGCGTACGGCGTCGAGCAGATGGTTGAATCCCAACTCTCCGTGCTTTTCGGCGTCGCGTTGCGAGCTGATGTGCCACGCCCGAGCGAGGCGTCGACGGCGCAATGCCCGTCGGCAACCGTTGAGCACGCTCACTCTCACGTAGGCCACAGCGTTGTCGACCTGCGAGTAGCGCACGTACAACTGGGCGAACGCCTCCTGGACGACTTCCTCGGCTTTTTCCGGAAAATCGACCAGCGCTGTCGCCATCCGAACCATCGCTTGGTATTCGCGGTGATACAGCGTGTCGAACGGCGTGACTGGTTGCTCGTGCGACTGCTCGACCTGGATGAGCGGAATCATTGAATCCGTCGCGTGCTGTGGCATCGGGTGTAGAGAGTCGCCAGACCCGCGAACGGTTCCGCTCATCTAGGTCACGTTTTCGCAGAAGCGGTCGATGGCCTCGACAAGCATGTCTCGGTCGGGACCGAGCGAGGCGACGTGCCCGCTGTTGGGAAGTGTCAACCGGGTCACGGTTGCCTTTGCCGCGAGCAATTCGGCAAGGTGATCGGCGGTTGCCGGGTCGACAACTTCGTCGAGCGCACTCGTCACCAGTAACACCGGTACGGACACGGCATCCAGGTCGATGGCGAGGATTCCCCTCGCCATCTCCACGAGGGCCACGGTCGGCAGGCTGGAATATCCCGACTCGCCATCGGCCAGTCGAGGTGCATCGATACGGTCGTGCCCGCGTTCGATCATCCACTCCAGTCCCTCGAGGGCATCTCGATCGGGCTGCGGCGGGTTGATCGCGACTACGCCAACCAGCGGTCGTCGCTCGTCGACTGCGAGCGCGAGCGCCAACG
>JACQZX010000143.1 GCA_016213665.1 Actinomycetota bacterium
CTCGCTCGAGACTGATCGAGACGAGAAGCAACGCAAAGGCTTCCGGCCGACCGCTCGCGAGCGTCGCCGTATCGCCGACGTCGAAACCCGGGAGGAGGAGCTCGCTGCAGGGCATCCGGAGTTCCGTCACGTCGGCCTGCTCACGGTCACCGCCGGCAACGTCGACGAGCTCGACGACGCCTGCGCACAGGTCGAGCAGGACGCTGCGCAATCGATGCTCGACATCCGCGCCGTCGCCGCCCGCCAAGGCGAAGGATGGGTCGCCTCACTCCCCCTCGGCCGATCAGTTCGACGCGGGATCTGGACGTGACCGCCCCAGCCGACCAGCGCAAGCAACGTCAGCGACCATCGCAGGTCACCGGCCGCGCCACTCCGCACAAGGGTCGACGACCAGCCGACCGATCAAGAACACACCGTGACCCTGATGACAAGCCGGTCAGTCGACTCGGAGGCGGCCCCGGCGTGCCCGTCGACTGGTCCCGGTCGACGCTCGCCCACCTGCGCTCGGTGTACCCGTTCCACACGGCCGCCGGGTTCGGGGAACGAGGCGTGCTGCTCGGCTCCGACGTCACCGGCGGGTTCCGCGGCTTCTACTTCGATCCGTTCGAGTTCTACCAACAACGGCATCTCACCAACCCGAACATGATCGTGATGGGCTCGGTCGGGTTCGGCAAGTCGGCCACAGTGAAGGCGTTGATCCGACGCCTACAAGCCGTCTACGGATCTGGCCGCTACCTGGCGATCATCGACCCGAAGGGCGAGTACTCGACCGTCGCCGCAGATCTCGGGCTGGCAGTTATCAAGCTGTTCCCCGGCGAAGGCGGAGCACGGGTCAACCCGATGGACCCCGGCAGCACCTCGAACGACGAGAGCGTCATCGCCCGCCAAACCCTCGCCGCACAACTTGTCGCCGGTGTGCTCGGCCGCGAGCTGACCCCGCTGGAAGACGCCGTGCTCTCGTGGGGGATCGAGACTCGATGCCGCGCCAACCAGGCGTTCACTCTCGCCGACCTGCACCGCGAGATCCTCGACCCACCGGACGAACTCGTCCGCCTCTCACGCCACACGCCGCTTGAACTCGCCCGGGCCACGTCGCCGGTCACGTTCGCGCTCGACAAGCTGTGCTCGCGTACATTGCGCGGCATGTTCGACGGCCCGACCACGGTGCATGTCGACTGGGACAACGGACCAGGCGTGGTACTCGACCTGTCCGCCGTGTACGCCAACAGTGAAGCCCTGCCGCTGGTGATGGTCGCCGCTACCCACTGGCTCAACGGTGCGCTTCGTGGTCGCCCGGAACGACGCTCGGTGCAGGTGATCGACGAAGCCTGGGCTGCCGTGCGTCACGGAGCCGCATACCTACAGGGCTCGCTCAAGCTGTCACGCACCTACGGGGTCGCCACCGTGCTGGTCTGCCATCGCCCCTCCGACCTCACCGCACAAGCCGATGACGGCACCGCGTCGTCGAAGATCGCCGCCGGCTTGCTGTCCGACATTCAGACCCGGGTTCTGCTGCGTCAACCGCCTGAGCAGATCGCCGCCGCGGTCGAGATGTTCGACCTCTCCGAACGTGAACGTGACTGGCTGAGCCAGCTCGTGCAAGGCCGGGCGATCTGGAAGATCGGTGCCCGCACCGCCGTCGTTCAGACCGTGCTGACCGGCAACGAGCGCAAGCTGTTCGATACCGATTCCGCGATGTCCAGTTCCGGTCTCGGCGCGGGCTTGGGGGAGCGTGTCGGGTGAGTCGCCCGCCGGCGACGACTCGCTGGCCGATCGACGACATTCTGGCGCGCACCGACCTCGCTGCGCTGTTGGACGAGTTCGCCCAGCCCGACCAGCGTGCCCGTCGATGGCACTGTCCGCTGAACGATCACGACGACAACCACGCCTCGGTCACCATGCATCGCGACCAGCGTGGCCACGAGCGTTGGCGGTGTTGGTCCGGCGACCAACGCCATCGCGGCGATGCCGTCGACCTCGTCCAAGCCGTCCGTGGCAACACCCGCGCCGAGGCGATCGAGGAGCTCGCGACACGAGCAGGATTGCAGCCCGGTCGCGAGCTCCCATCAATCGCGCCACGCAAGCCGACGCTGCCGCCCGCGGTAGTACTCGATGAGCGCGTCGTCGCCTACGCGAACATCTGCGCCCGGTTGCTCTGGTCCCCGCTCGGCACGCCCGTGCGCGAGTGGCTCCACAACCGGGGCCTTGGCGATGACGTACTCCGCGCCAATCACGTCGGCGCCGACCCCGGCCGCGACCGACTGCGCCGATCACACGGCATCCCATATGGGGCGGGACCTGGAGCCACGTTCCCAGCCCTCGACGTCAACGGCCAGATCCGTTACGTCCAGACGCGAGCGCTCGAGCCGAGACCGGGATATGGCAAGTACGACAACCCATCCGCTGCGCTCGCCCCGAACCCAAGGCTCACCTGGGCTGTGCCACCCTGCCGCACCCAGCCAGGCCAACTACTGATCTGCGAAGGCATCCCCGACGCGCTCATCGCCGCCCAGGCCGGCTACCGATCCGTCGGCCTCCTCGGCTCCAACGCTCTCGACCCGACCGTCGCCGCCCGCATCGCCAATGTTGCCACGAGAGACAACCTCGACATCACGATCGTCACCGACAACGACGACAACGGAGTCGGTAAACACCTCGGCCAATACCTCGCCGACCGACTCGGCACCGAAGAGCACGTTGTTACGATCCTGGAACCCCCGGAGGGCCACGACCTCTCAAGCTGGTCGATCGAGGACAGCACGTGGATTGGTGGTGTCGGACACCGCCTAACGGGCGACAGGTCCGCTCGGCGCGACCCGAGCATGTGGTCACCGCAGGTACCGACGGAATGCGCCTTCGAGCCGTCGATTCCCTAACCCTGAAGACATCAACACGTTTAGCGGTCTGACTCAGATCGCGATCGAACTTGCCGACGAGTTTCCCAATACGGTCGGCCGCGGATGCTCCGCATCACTAGCGCGGCAGGTGGCAAGGTCTTCTCCACCCCACTTTGACGCGATGGATCGGTTCGCCATCACGACCTCGACTCGTACGGCTGCTCTTCGACCGGCACTGCCAAGAGCTTCGGCACACCATGCGGGCTGTGGGCAGCGGCGAACAGATACCCACAGGCGAGTCCGCGGCCGAGAGCTGTCGCGGCGAGGCTGACGGCCTGTGCGGCGACGGCGCTGGCGTCGGCGACGGAGCCGTGGAACGTCGGGACCGAGCATCCAAGGGTCGGTGTGAGCGAGGGGTGGTTGTAGCGGTTCCAGAACGCTTGGTATGGGCCGAGAGCGGCATCGCCAGCGACGGCTTCGTGGACCGCAGTGTCGATGCGGTTGGTGGTGAGAGTCTGCCCGCCGGTGGTGATGGTCAGAATGCCGAGCGTTGCGGAGTCGTTGTCGGTCGCCACCTGGACAACCGGGACGGAGAGTGTTCCAGCCGACTGGGCTTTGTCGATCGCGACAGCGACTCCTGTGTTCACGGTGCAGTCGAAGATCACGTCGGCGTCGATTGCGCCACTGAGGCCGGCCTGTGCGAGGCCCGGTCGTCCCACCACCGAGACTCGGTCGGAGATCGCTCCTAGCCGGTCGGCCAGTGCATCGACCTTGAGGCGGCCGACGTCGAGTTCGGTGAAGTTCTGTCGAACGAGAAGGCCTACCGTCACGTAGCCGGTGTCGCGCAGGATGATGGAGGTGACCCCGGCTCGCACGAGGTACTCGGCGATCCATGAGCCGAGTGCTCCGCAGCCCCACAGCTCGACTGTCTTTCCCTCGAACCAGTTGACGGGTCGCGCGTGGTCACGTCGAGTCGTCACCGCCGTGCGTCCGTCGTCGATGAACGTCCACTCGACTTGTGGTTCATCGTCGGAATGTGAGCTGCCGGGCTGATGCCGGTGGCCGGTGGACTCGATTGCCGTTGCGACGGTCGGTTGGGGGAGCCTCGAGCCGATGAGGTGAAACCGGGCTGAGCCTGTGAGGTGACGGTTGGGTACCGCGATGAGTACGTGGAGGTATTGGTTTGCCGTGAGCGATCGGGCGGCCTTGGAGATCGCGGCGATGAACTGCTTTCGTTGCTTGCGGGAGTCCTGACCGCGGATCGCGACGGCGAGATCCGAGAGGTAGAACCCGCCGCCGAATGGGAGGCCGTCGGAGAGGACCACGAGCACTCCGCAAAATGCTCCGGCGGGCAGCGGCCCGTTCTGGTCATTTCCGACTACGTCGATCCGGTGCTCGGTGCGTTGTTGCAGTGTCACGTGGGCGATTCGAAAGCCGTCGGTGAGGTCGCCGAGCGTGTCGTTGACGACAACGGTCGGCGCGCCGGGTGTGCGGTGGAACACGCCGCCGACGGGCTGGTAGAGGGCGGTCGCTGGATCGAACCGGTTCGCGATCGCGTCGGCGAACCAGTCCCACAGCCGTTCGAGGAAACCGGCGATGCCGGTAAGCGGGTTCCACTCGGTGTCCGGATCGAGGTACGCGCACAGCCGCGTGCCCTGCAGGACGTGAGGAAAGTCGGCCCAGCGGTGGTGACCCACGTGCACTTGGGGCGGCAACCAGGGGAAGCTTGGTGTCACGACGATGAAGAGCTGCTCGCGGGCCTCGACCTGGAGACCGCCCTCGACGCGCTCGAAGCTGGTCGTGTTCAGGTTGACCCTCGCGACGAGATCTGCGCCGATGACGATGTGGTCGATGAACGCGACCGACGCGGTTGACGACAGCCGTCGGAGGTCAGCGAGGGCTGTGGACTGGGCGTCGTTCAACACGCTCTCGTTCATGGACCGGGTTCCGGTCAGCCGGAGCGCCCGGATCGTGAGGCCGCGGCGATGCCGGCCGTCGATCCGGCGGCCACGTACGGGTTGGTCGACGCTCCGGTGCGCTTAGAAGTTGGTGGGTTGAACTTGTCGCCGAGGACCTTGCGCCATGCCGTGATCGACTTGTCGGTGTCCGGCTCGTCGTACGCGGCGCGCAGGTCTGCGGCGATGGCGTGGATGCGATCGCGGAAGTTCCGGTAGGTCTCGTCGGTCCAGCGGTGATTGAAGTTCGTGCCGTCGCCGTTCGGATTGGCGAGGTGCGGCTTCGTGGTTCCTTGGGTCTGCAGGAAGCGGTCGAGGTCTTCGATGATGTTGACCAGTGCGGTCGCGATGTTGCTGTACCGGCCGGGGGTGAGCGAGTTCAGGTCGGTGACTTGCAGCCCGAGGAGCGTTGTGAGCACCACGGAGCGGACACCGTTGAAACTGCCACGCTCAAGCTTGATGAACTTCACCAGCCGCACGACCTTGCGGAACTGCTTGTTCGTGAGCTCGTCACGGCGCTTGACCCATACCGTGAACCCAGCCGGATCAGTCGATCCGAACGGCGGCTCCCACGCGTTGTCGTCGCGGTTGACGATCACTCGACGGCCATCGGGAAGCGTGATGAACGGGACGATGTCGAGATGGCAGCCGACCCCGTTCTCGGGGGCGTACTCCAACCACACGCAACGGCACTTTCGTCCGTGCTTCTGCAGCTTGTACGTCGAGTGACGATCGAGCGCCTTGTAGACCTCCTCGATGTACCGGGCTGGTTCCCAGCCGGGCTGGTAGGTCATCTCGATCATGAAGTCCGCGTCGAAGGCGCCGTTCGGCTTCGGCTTGATGATCAGCTGGTGCGGCCACGATCCTTGCGGGATCTTGCCGGTGAGCATCGACCCGATCGTCGCGTCGGCGGTGAGCGCGGCGTAGACGGCCTCCACCCGATCCTCGAGCTTGTCGATGCGGCTCTGGTTGAGGTTCACGACGTCGGGAAGGAACGTCGTCTTGAAGTAGTCGGCGTGTTGCATGTCAGTGGACCTCCAGGGCCGGGTGGTAGGTGCCGTCCTCAAGGCGGTCGTAGAGGACGAGTGTTGGGTGAACGCCTCGGGTGAGTGCGCGTCCGAGCGCGATACACGCGGACAGCGGTGCCGCACCGATCACGTGCAGACGGCGCACGTGCTTGCGGTGCTGTTCGATGTCCGCCATCACGTCTCGCAATGCACGCTCGGCCGACTTGAGCGCGTCGGGCGTGCCGATCACGTCGTAGTGCGGGGTGAGCCCACCGGCGACGGTGACTCGGTACATCGTGTGGCCGGCGAGAACTGGTGGGATCTCGCGTTTGTGAACCGCCGCCGACAACGACATCACGAGCACCGCTTCTTCGGCATCA
>JACQZX010000018.1 GCA_016213665.1 Actinomycetota bacterium
GCGTTGGAGTGGTCGGTGACATGCACCGCTCCCTCGCTGAGGACCCATGCCACCCAGCTGTCGACGGTGCCGAAGCACAGGTCGCGCTCGCGACCAGGGTCGTACTGACCGAGCAGCCAGGCGACCTTGGTCGCCGATTGGTTGGGGGCAAGGTGCAGGCCGTGTTCCGACTTGGCCGTGATGCAATCGAAGACCGTGCGCAGATCCTGCCAGCCGAGACCGGGCCCGACAGGCTCGCCCGTCACCCGGTCCCACACGACCGTGCTCGCCCGCTGATTTGTGATTCCCACGCCGAGCACCGGCCCGCCATCGGCAAGCGCCGCCCTGGCGACCTGCAGCACGCACGCCGCCATCCCGGCGGCATCGAACTCGACCAGACCGGGGAACGGCGACGACGGTGGGAAGGCAACGTGGTGCAATGCCTCGACGTCACCGTCGGGTCGCACCACTGCGGCCCGCAGTCCGGAGGTGCCGACGTCGATCACGAGAACGCTCACTCGCCGCTCCTTGGTTGTGCAGCGCCACGTGTCCGCGGGGCGAAGCCCTTCTTCTGCAGAAGACCTCCGAGGCCGCCGCCGACCAGGCCGGCGAACAGCACGACGGTGAACGTGAAGAACAGACCCAGCCAGCTCACGTCGCGGCCACGAGCGAGCCGCACCACCGAGAACACCAGCTGCACAGCGAGGTATGTTCCGCCGGCGCAGATCATCCCGTGTACCAACGGCATCGCCCGCCGTTGCAGCCAGGCCGCCACACCGGCGCCGACCACGAAACCGGCCACTGCCCCCAGCCACAACAGTGCCACGAGTGGCGAGTTGTTGTCGTTCTTGCCGCCCGCCAGCACGCTTGAAGCGACGGCGCACGGTGCTCCGATGACCAGGGCGATCGCCCCGCCCTGGCGCAACGCTGCGTGATCGATGTTCATGGCCACGGCACTTCCCCGAACGGCGAGCGCAGGCCCATCTTGCCCGGATTGAGCACCCCGCGCGGATCGAGGGCGTCCTTCAGCGACTGCAATACCGGCAATGCCGAGCCCAACGCGTCGGCAACGAAGCGAGCGCGATTGAGCCCGATGCCGTGGTGGTGCGACAGGTTGCCGCCGGCGTTCAACACCGCTCGTTGGCCTGCATCCCACAAGGCGACGTAGGTCGCCTCCACCTCGTTGGCCGGTGGGGTAGCGGCAAACGTGAAGTACAGACACGCTCCGTCGGAGTAGCTGTGCGAGAGATGGCAAGTGGCGGTACGGCTGTGTGGCACTGCCAGCAGCGCCGCCCGCACCTCGGCGAACACACGACCGAGCGCGGCCCATGGCGCTGCGATCTCGAGCGTGTCGACGACGAATCCCTTGCGAGTCAGTGCCTGCAGCGCGCTGGTGTCGTTGCGGTGTTGCAGCCACTGGTCGACGAGTTCGACAGGTAGCGACGCGGCACGCTTGCACTCGTCGGCGACGATCGCCATCGTCGCCGCGACCAACGCCGGGTCGCCCTCGTCGAGCGCGAGCAGCACGCAGTACGTGCCGTCGCCACCCTGGGAGCGTTCGCTCTCGGGCGCGTCGTAGAGGCGCAGCACCGCCGGAGTGGCCCCGCGGCGCAGAACCCGGCGGCAGGCGGCGATGCCCTCCTCGAACGTCGTGAAGGAAAAGGCTGCTCGTTGTTCGGTCGCGGGGCAGGCGTGTGCCTTCAGCCACACGCGCGTCACGATGCCGAGCGTGCCCTCGCTACCGATGAACAACTGGTTGAGATCGGGACCTTGCGCGCCGGCTGGGAATCCGCCGGTGCGAATCACAGAACCGTCGGCGAGCACCACCTCCAGCCCGCAGACCATCTGCTCAATCTTGCCGTACCGAGTGCTGTACTGGCCGGCACCGCGGCAAGCCACCCAGCCGCCGACGGTGGCGATGTCGAAGCTCTGCGGAAAGTGACCGACGCTGAGCTGGTGGTCGTCGCGCAACTGCGCCTCGAGTTCGGGTCCGAACGTGCCGGCCAGAACCTCGACGATGCCGGATTCGGCGTCGACCGACACGACGCCTTGCATCGCGGTGGTGTCGAGTAGCACGCCGCCGAAGACCGGAACTGATGCTCCCAGAACTCCGCTGCGCCCGCCGGCGGCAGTCACCGGCACGCCTAGCGAGCTGCACAGCGACACGACGGCCGCGACCTGCGCAGTGTCGGCCGGACGCGCAATTACCGCCGCCCGTTGTGCCACTGCGCCCTGCAGCGCCCAGTGGAGTGACAGCGGCCACCAATCACGGCTGGCCTCGGCAGTATCTACGGCATCGTCGCTTGTCGGACATATCGCCGCCAGTTGCGCAGCCAAGCCGGTTGGAAGTGGCGGTGGAGATGGAAGGCGAGTTGCGTTGCCGGTGAGTTCGATGGGAGCCGCCGGCTGCCTCACGACACGCGGCTCGCCTCAGCCAGCGCCGAGTGCGCGGCGGTTTCCTCGGCGGCGCACTGACTGGCGAAGTACTCGATTTGCTGCTGTGTCTCGTCGGCGTCCCATTCCAGTTCGCGCGCCAGCAACGCGGCCACAGCCGGTGCGGCCAGCAGGGAGGCGGCGCGATCGATGAGCCGCGCGCGGGTGCGCCGGGTGAGCACATCGTCGAGACTGCACGCCATTTCGTGGCGTGCGGCGTAGATCGCCTCCGCCCGCGTGTAGGGCAACCCGGGTACGAGCGCCTCGGCAAGCGAGGGGTCGCCGAAGATCAACGCCTCGATCTCCTCGGCAAGTCCTCCGTAGCGCTGGCCGAGATGGGCAGCGCGTGTTCCGGGTTGCGCAAGATCGCGGTAGTCGTGAGCGCCGAGCAAGGGGAGGTTGCGCGTGCGGCACCGCGCGCGCATGTCGAGCCGGTTGACCACTTCATCGATTGCGTCCTCGGCCATCTCGCGATAGGTCGTCAACTTGCCACCCGTGACGGTGATCACCCCACTCGCACTCACGCGTACCTTGTGGTGCCGCGACAGATCGGCGGTGCGACCCGAACTCGCGGCCTTCACCAACGGTCGCAACCCGGTCCAGACGCCGCTGATGTCGGCTGCCGTAACTTCGGTGGTGACACTCGCGTTTAGTGCCTGCAGCACGTAGTCGATGTCGTCCTTGGTGCACTGTGGATCGATCAGCGGGCCGTCGTAGTCGGTGTCGGTGGTGCCGATGTAGGTGTGCTCGAACGTGCCATCGGGCCGCTCGATCCACGGCACGACGAACAGGCTGCGCCGGTCTTTGGGCACCGGGATCACCACCGCGACGTCGTTACGCACCTTGTCCCACGGGACCGTGATGTGAACACCTTTGGCCGGGCGGATCGAGTCGGGATGCGTTTTCTCATCCATTTCGCGGACATCGTCGGCCCACACACCGGCGGCGTTGACGACCACACTCGCCCGGACATTGAAGCGGCGCCCATCGGCTTCGACGACGGCACCCTTCACGGCCGAACCTTCCCTGGTGAAGTCGACAACCGCGCACCGGTTGGCGATCGCCGCGCCGTGCGCGGCGGCGGTGCGTGCGATCGTCACAACAAGGCGAGCGTCGTCGGCCGTCGCGTCGTAGTAGAGGTAGGCAGAGGCGAGTCGTTCGTGGGGCATCGTCGGCATGTGCGCCAGCGCGGCTCGCTTGCGTAGGCGCTTGTGAAACTTGCCGATGCGCCAGCCGCCGGTGAGGTCGTACATCCACAGCGCCGACCCCAAAGCACGTGCGATCTTGCGCGACACGACCCCGTCTTTGGTGAGCACCGGCAACATGAACGGAAGCACCTTCACAAGGTGAGGAGCGTTACTGCGCAATCGCTTGCGTTCGCGTAACGCCTGGTAGACCAACCGCGGATCGTCCTTGAGGTAACGCAACCCACCGTGCACCAATTTCGAACTCTTCGACGATGTACCGGCCGCCAAGTCGTCGCGTTCGACGAGGGCCGTGCGCAGACCGCGACTGGCCGCGTCGAGGGCGGCACCGACGCCGGTGATGCCGCCACCGATCACGAGTACGTCAAATGTCTCGTCCTCGAGGCGCCGGAGCATCTCGCGTCGATCGAAACCGGTATGTGATTGTGTCGCTGCCATCGCCGTCATTGTATGGAGCGCCGCCGAGATGCTCCCCAATGCCGCCGCGGCGCCCGGCCGCCGGGCGCCCCTCTTCTAATTTGCAGAGGTTGCAGATTAGCTAATGTTGCAGGTACCGTGTTGCCGTGCTCGCGCCTGCCGATCTGACCCGCCACTTTCGGGCGCGAGGTCTGAAGGTAACGCCGCAGCGGCAACTGTTGTTCAAACTGCTGCACGACAACGCCACTCATCCCACGGCTGAAGCGCTGTTCGCAACGGCGAGCGCGATGATGCCCGGCATTTCGTTGCGCACCGTTTATCAGACCCTCAACGATCTGGCGGCCATGGGCGAACTGCAGGTCTTGCAGTCGGGAAACGGCGCAACCCGGTTCGATCCAAACGTAAGCGAGCATCACCACGCACTGTGTGATCGCTGCGGTGAGTTGCACGATGTCTATGTCGAAGCCGTCGACGAGCTGCACGTTCGCAATCTCGATGGCTTCGTAATCGATCGGGCGGGCATCGTGTTCGGCGGGCTCTGCGCGCCGTGCCAATCGGCCCTAGCCAAAAAATCTCAACGCAACAAAAATTGCATTACCAACAAGGAGCTACCGCAATGAGCCTCAAAGGCACCAAAACACACGACAACCTGAAGGAAGCGTTCGCCGGCGAGAGCCAGGCGAATCGTCGCTACATGTGGTTCGCACAGAAGGCAGACGTCGAGGGGTATCCCGATGCGGCGGCATTGTTCCGCTCGGTCGCCGAGGGCGAGACCGGTCACGCCCACGGCCACCTCGAATATCTCGCGCAGGTGGGCGATCCGGCCACCGGAGAGCCGATTGGCGACACATCCGACAACTACAAGTCGGCAATCGCCGGCGAGACGTACGAGTACACGCAGATGTATCCAGGCTTCGCCAAGACCGCCCGCGAGGAAGGCCAAGCCGAGATCGCCGACTGGTTCGAGACGCTTGCTCGAGCGGAGAAGAGCCACGCCGGACGCTTCGCGCAAGGCCTCGAAGCCCTCTGAGCACTACCTACGATCCTCACCATCAGGATTACTTCGACGAAGCCGACCTGCGTAGTGAACTAACCAGAGTTTTCGATCTGTGTCACGGCTGTCGGTTGTGCTTCAAGTTCTGCACGTCGTTTCCGACGTTGTTCGAGATGATCGACCAGCACGAAGACCAAGATGCAGGACGCCTCACCCCCGCGCAGCAGGACCAGGTGGTGAGTGAGTGTTTCCAATGCAAGCTCTGCTACGTCAACTGTCCTTACACGCCTGACAAGCACGAGTGGGCGCTCGACTTCCCGAGGCTGATGTTGCGCGCCGATGCCATGCGTCACGCCACCAAACAGGTGTCGTTGCGTAGTCGCATCACCGACGCGGTTCTGGGCCGTACCGACCTGATGGGCAAGGCGGCAACCACCGTTTCACCGGTCGCCAATCGGATGCTCGGTGCAAAGCAGGGGTCGTTGGTGCGCAAGGCGATGGAAGTCGCGACCGGCGTGTCGAGCGTTCGATTGCTTCCGCCTTATGCGCGCCAACGGTTCACGACATGGTTCAAGAAACGCCCGAAGGTCCGCATCTCGAAACGACAGGGTCGCGTAGCGGTGTTCCCCACCTGCCTCGTCGAATACCAGCAACCGCAGATCGGCCACGACCTGATCAAGGTGTACGAACACAACGGCATCGAATGTTCGCTGGTGGCCGGCGCCTCTTGCTGTGGAGCCCCGTGGCTACACAGTGGCGACGTCGCGCAGTTCACCAAGGTCGCCACCAAGAATGTCGCGGCGTTGGCCGCCGCCGTACGCAAGGGCAAAGACGTCGTCGTTCCGCAGCCCACCTGCGGATACATCCTCAAGAAGGACTACGTCGACTACGTCGGCGGCGCCGATGCCGAGCTGGTCGCGGCGCACACCTACGACGCGGTCGAATACCTGATGAAGGTTCACAAGGGTGAGGGAACCAGTCTCGACACCGAGTTCGTCGGCCGTGTGCCCGACACGATCACCTATCACACCCCCTGCCACCTGAAGGCGCAGAACATCGGGCTGAAGAGTCGCGACCTGCTCAAGCTCACCGGCGCGAAGGTGAAACTGGTTCAGCAGTGCAGCGGCATCGACGGCATGTGGGGCCTGCGAGCCGAGAACGCCGAGATCAGCGTGCCGATCGCCGGCAAGCTGGCCGAGGAGATCCGGCGCGCCGCCGGCGATGTGGTGGCCGGCGACTGTCATCTGGCCAACACTGCGATCGTCGAACAGACCGGCGAGCAACCGATGCATCCGCTGCAGTTGTTCGCTCGCGCGTACGGCCTACCCGAGGAAGGCGGACAACGCTGACCATGCGCAAGCTGACGCTGGCCGACATTGCCGACGCGAGGGCCTACGAGCGAGAACGCGATGCCCTGCGCACATCGGTGATCGAACTTCGTCGCCGGCGCCGTGTGCCGGTTGGCAACCTTGTCTCGGTTGCCTTCGAGAGCCGCGACACCATGCGCTACCAGATTCAGGAGATGGCGCGCGCCGAACGCATCTTCACCGACGCCGGCATCCAGCAGGAGCTCGACGCCTACAACCCACTGATTCCCGAGCCCGGTCAACTGCGGGCGACGATGTTCATCGAATTGACCTCCGATGAACAGGTGCGCGAATGGTTGCCGCGGCTGGTGGGCATCGAGGACTCGCTGCTGTTTCGACTTCCCGGGCTCGACCGCGATGGCGGTGTTGTGCGCGGGAAGGTTGCTGCCGACCACGCGGGTCAACTGACCCGCGACCACGTCACGGCTGCCGTGCACTATGTGACCTTCGACTTTGAGGAGGGCCAGGTTGCTGCGTTCACCGACGGGGTCACCCTGCAGATCGACCACCCCGCCTACCACGAATCGGTCACCTTGTTGCCCGCCACGGTCGCCGAACTGCGCAACGATCTCGGCTGAAATCGCGCACAAATCGCACAATCTGGGCTGGCATTGTGCATCGCGACGAACCTAGATTCAGCGGAGTTGGGGGAGGGTCCCTTCGCAGTCGTGAGTAATTGGGGGACAGGTTCGTGTCTGTCAAAGAGATCGTGTGGCGTCAGTTGGGGGCTTGTCGAGGGCTCGATCCGACAATCTTCTATCCCGACGATGAGGACGAGGCCGCCGAGGCAAAGCAGGTCTGTTCCGGCTGCGGTGTTCGCGTTGCCTGCCTGGAATACGCCTTGCAGGTGCGTGAGAAGTCGGGAGTGTGGGGCGGGGCTACCGAGCGCGAGCGGCGACGCCTCACCCGCCAACGTCGTCGTACTGCCTGACCGCACGTAGCCTCACGGGCTATGAGTCAAATCGACGAATTCGGCGGCTGGCCGGCGCTGCTGACCGAATTGCTCGACAAGCGCGATCTTCCCGCTGCCCATGCCCGCGCGGCCATGGCGACGATTCTCTCCGGCGAGGCGACGGCTGCGCAGCTGATCGGGTTCGTCGTTGCCCTGCGCGCCAAAGGAGAAACACCCGAGGAGATCTCCGGCCTGCTCGACGCGGTACTCGCGGCCGCGAGCATCGTGCCGATGTCCGACGAGTTGCGCGCGGCCGCGATCGACGTTGTCGGCACCGGTGGCGACCGCAGCCACAGCATCAATGTCAGCACGATGGCAGCGCTGGTAGCGGCGGGCGCGGGTGTTCCGGTCTGCAAGCACGGAGCGCGTGCAGCAAGTTCGCAATGCGGAACCGCCGATGTGTTGGAGGCGCTGGGAGTCGCCATCGAACTGGCACCGGAAGGTGTCGCCAGGTGCATCGCCCAGGCGGGAATCGGTTTCTGTCTCGCTCCGCGCTATCACCCCGCCTTCCGCTTTGCCGCCCCGAGTCGTCGCGAAATCGGCATCCCTACGGTCTTCAACCTGCTCGGGCCGATGGCCAACCCCGGTCGCGTGCAGCGGCATGTGATCGGCGTCGCCAATCCTGCAGTCGCCGAGCGCATGCTTGCGTCGTTGCGACTGCACGGTTCGCGGCGGGCGTGGGTGGTCCATGGCAACGGCCTCGACGAATTGACCACCACCGGCCCGTCGACGGTGCTGGCGCTCGATGATGACGCGGTTCGCAGTTTCAGCATCGATCCCGTTGGCCTCGGGTTGGCGCCTGCGATCATCGACGAACTGGTTGGCGGCGACCCGCAATTCAACGCCGAGGTCGTGCGCCGAGTGCTTGACGGCCAGCACGGGGCCCATCGCAACATCGTCTTGCTCAACGCGGCGGCAGCACTGGTTGTCGCCGGCACTAGCAGCTCGCTGGAGGCGGGCCTACTTGTCGCCGCCGATGCGATCGACTCTGGGGCGGCGGCAGCGACCCTCGCGCGGTTCGTCGAGGTGTCGCAGGCAGCAGTCCTCGAGTTCGGGCAGTGACCGGTTTCGGGCACCGATGATCGTGCGCGTGCCGGCCTCGTCGGCAAACTTGGGCCCGGGCTTCGACGCACTCGGCATGGCGCTGACCCTTCACGCGGAAGTGACGGTGGGGCCAAGCGCCGATGGTGTCGGGGCGGAAGTTGCCGACACCCATCATCCGGCAACGATTGCCTTCCGACGTAACGGCGGCGAAGGTGAGATCTGGGTGCGTTCGCCGATCCCGGCCGGGCGCGGATTGGGGTTCAGCGGAGCGGTGCGTGTCGCCGGTCTCGTTGCTGCCCACGCGCAACGCCATGGCGACGATGCCGCGAAGTTGCAGGCGGCGAAACCGGAGCTGCTGCGCCTCGCAACGGAGTTGGAAGGCCACGCCGACAACGTCGCCGCGTCGCTGTACGGCGGCGTGATCGCGACCGCTGCCGGCCGCGCTGTGCGAGTGCCGATGCCGTTCGATTCGGCAGTCGTGATGTGGGTGCCATCGCTATCGACGTCCACCGACGAATCGCGCAGCAAGTTACCCGAGTCGGTGCCTTGGGCCGATGCGGTGTACAACGTCGGTCGCACGGCGCTACTGGTTGCGGCACTGGCGGCCGGTGACATCGATGCGTTGCGCGCCGCCACCGAAGACCGCTTGCACCAGGAGCGGCGGTTGGTGAGATCGCCGACATCACGCGCGGCTATCGCGTCAGCACTCGCAGCCGGGGCGTGGGCCGCGTGGCTGAGCGGGTCGGGGCCGTCGGTGGCGGTGATGTGCTCGCCCGCCGAAGCGGCGACCATTGCGGCGTCGCTACCCGTCGACGGTCACTGCAAGTCTTTGCGCATCGATCACATCGGCGCCGAGATCGTGACTGGCGGCGTCATGCCGCAACCCCCAGGCGAGTGACCTCGCGCAGCGGCGTGGCCGGCCACACCCATTGACCGGTGCAGTTCTGCAGTCGCGCGTGGAAACTGGCGCGATCGATCGCACGCGCAAGGCACAGCACCTCGTCGGCGGCTTGCCGGGGGAGCGTCGCGGGAAACCGCGGTACTTGCGGCGGGGGAAGTTCGAGCTCGTGAGGAAATTGGCCCTCCTCTTGAACGCTGAGTAGCACACCATCGCGGATGCGCAGCAGGGTGTTGTGCAACTGCAGTTCGACTTCTCCCGCGCTGCGTAGCTGATCGAACAAGCGCTGGCGGGTGATCGCCGCCGAGAAGGCGCCGGCGCGATCGCGCATCGATGCCGCCTCTTCGTAGCGACGGGCTCCGGCGAGTTCGGCGATCTTCGCCCACAGCGGGTCGAGTACCAGTTGGGGAGCCGTCGTGCACGCCGCGATGACCTGCGCGATCACCCGCCAGTAGGTCGCCTCGTCGGCGGTGCCACTGCACGGGCACAGGGCAACGCCGAGGCGGGCACCGGTGCATGGCACCGCGCCTGGGGCCGGTTTGAAGTTGCGGCCGATCCGTGAACCGCACCGGCGGATAGGTAATGCGGATTGCACGGCTTCGATAACCGCGTTGGCCACCGCTCGCGAGCTGAGTGGACCGATGTGCACGCCCGCAGCCGCAGGCTCGGTGGTGACAGTCAGCCGCGGCCATGCCTCCTCGGTGGTGAGGCGGACGTAGCAGTATTTCTGCCAAGTCGTACCGACGCGGTTGTAGCGCGGGTTGAGACGGTGCAGGTAACGCAACTCGAGCACCTCCGCGCTGATCGGATCGGAGGTGGTGGTGTGTGCCAAACGCTGTGTTTCACGCAGCAACGGCCCGATCTTGCGGCGGTCGTCGCTGCCGAAGTAGCTGCGCACTCGTTGACGCAGGTTGCCGGCTTTGCCGACATACAGCACCTCGTCGTATGCGCCCAGGAAACGATAGACACCAGGAGCGCGCGGCAGGTTGTGTGTGAGCTTCAGCTTGGCGGCCTGCGGATGGCCACCCATCTTGGGCAACAGCATGAGGTCGTCGAGCCCCATCACCCCTAGCCCGGCGGCGCGCTCGAGCAGCAGGTGCAACAGGTCGGTGGTGGCCAATGCATCGTCGAGGGCCCTGTGCGTTGGCTTGTGATCGAGGCGAAACCGACTGGCCAAGGTGCCGAGTCGGCAGTCGGGAACTTCGTCACGCAGCAGTCGCCGCGCCAACGGCAGCGTGTCGATGATGACGTTGCGCAGCGACGACCGGTCGCTGCGCAACAGGGCGGCGTTGATGAAACCCATGTCGAAACCGACGTTGTGACCGACGATGACCGCATCGCCGATGAACTCTTGCAGCGTGGGCAGCACGCTCTCGATGCGCGGCGCGCTCGCAACCATCGACTCGGTAATGCCGGTGAGCACGATGACACTGGCGGCGATGGCCTTGCCCGGGTTGACCAGCGTTGCCATCGTGCCAAGACACTCACCTCGGCGAACCTTTACCACGCCGATCTCGGTGATGAGGTCGCCACCGCGGTCGGTTCCCGTTGTCTCGATGTCGAGCACGCAGAACGTGACATCGCCGAGCGGGGTGCCGAGATCGTCGAGAGAGCGCTGCACCGCGCCCAGTTGAACACGAACACCCGTTCGTTGTCAAGAACAGGCGTTCGACCTGCCGCTGGTTAGCCTGGCGGAATGTCAGCGGCCGCACCATCGTCAACAGGCGCCGACCTGCCCGCCGAGTCGCTGCTTTCGGCGCTCGAGTTCGCGATTGCAATCGCTGTCGTCGGGGTGAAGCTTCGTCCGCCGATGCCGATCCCGTCCGGGGTCAAGCCCTACCTACGTTTTCACAAGTTGCCGACACAGGCCTTGGCCACGCTGCGCTCGGCGATCGAAGGCGACGAGGTCTTTCGTCGCCGCCTCAGCGTGGTGGCGACACCGGAACTGGTCGACGAGATCGGAATGCTGTGGCTCACCCGACCCGAGGGCTGGCATGAGGCCGCGGCGGCGCTGGCCGCTGCAACTGTTGAAACCGACGACGCGGCCGACCTGCGCAAGGAGCAGCGTCGTCGCCGCGCGGCGGAAGCGGTGGCCGCCCGTTCGCGGCTGGAGGCGGCGACGCTGGCCGAGCAACTCGCCGCCGAGCGAGCAGCCCGCGATACGGCCGACGGCAAGGTGAAGGCTTTGACCAAGGAACTGGCTGCCGCCCGAACACACCTGCGCCAAATGGAGCGAACCGCCGACAAGGCCAAGCAGGCGACGCCTGCGGTTGTCGTCGAGCAGACCACAGCTCCGGTCAAGGCTGCGCTGGCCGTCGGCGAGTCGTCGACTCGCGGCCGCGGTCGGCGACCGATCGCGGTCCCCGGTGGGTTGCACGGGAACAGCGAGGCCGCGGCGGAGCACCTGCTGCGGCTGGCAGGTGTGCTCGTGTTGGTCGATGGTTACAACGTGGCCAAATTGGGGTGGAAGTCGCTGTCGCTCGAGCGTCAGCGGGCGGCATGTATCGACGCCGCTGAGAACATCGCCCGCCGGTGGGGCACGTCGCTGCACATCGTCTTCGACGGTTCCTCGGTGGTTGGTGCGTCGGCGCCGAAGCGGCGACTCACGCGCGTTTCCTACTCGCCCGCAGGCGTGACTGCCGACGATGTGCTGCGCGCCGAGGTGGCTGCTCTCGACCTTGCCCGCCAGGTAATCGTGGTGACCAACGACCAGGCGATCATCGCCGACGTGCGAGCCGTTGGCGCCAACGTGCTCAGCAGCAACACTTTTCTGGCGCTTGCTCGCCGCTGAACGCCTCCGCCAGGAACCCTGCAAGACCCTTTTGCCAAGCTGCCGACATGGCTTCCCTCAGAATTTCCTGCGAGTCGTGCGCAATGCTCGCTACCGCCACGTGCGCCGATTGCGTGGTGACGCACTTGTTGTCGCCGGCCCGCCGCGAAGTCGTGCTGTTCGACGCCGACGAGTTGCGGGCGGTCGAGTTGCTCGCTGCGGCCGGGTTGGTGCCTACGCTGCGTCACCGTGAGGCCCGCTGACACTGCGCCATCGGCTATCGATGCCGGCTACCTCAACGAGTTGACCTCACTCACCAAACCCTTCGGTGTAACACATACCGGGGTCACCTCCGCCGACGTGCTCACGCGGGCACGGGCCGCGATCGAAGATCGAATGCGGCGAGGTCTCACCGACGGCATGCAATTCACGTTTCGCAACCCTGCGCGATCCACCGAGCCACAGCGCGCGCTCACGGAGGCCCAGTCTGTGCTGGCCGCCGCGCTGCCGTATCTGCTCGACGACGTTGCGCGGCCGCCCGGCCGGCAAGCCCGTGTTGCTCGTTACGCGTGGTCTGACAACTATCAGCCGCTGCGCTTGGCCCTCGATGCCGTCGTGAGTCGACTACGCATCGATGGCCATCGAGCGGTCGCGTTCGTCGACGACAACTCGATCGTCGACCGCGAGATCGCATACCGAGCAGGCATCGGCTGGTTCGGCAAGAACGCCAACTTGCTGTTACCGGGTGCCGGCAGTTGGTTTGTGCTCGGCTGCGTGATTACAACCGCGGCGCTTCCGCGCACTGAGACCGTCGTCGACGACGGCTGCGGCGCCTGCCGACGCTGCATCGATGCCTGCCCGACAGGCGCAATCATCGAACCCGGCGTTATCGATGCCGGTCGCTGCCTTGCCTGGGTGCTGCAGAAGCCGGGGAGTATTCCCGTTGAGCTGCGCCGGTTGATTGCGGATCGCATTTACGGCTGCGACGACTGTCAGGAGGTATGTCCACCCACCGTGCGGTACGGACCCACCCATCGTGCGCAATCACGGGTGGCGGCCAAGGCCTGGCTGCCGCTACTCGATCTGCTCGACGGCACCGATGAGCAACTGATTGCTACGTGGCGTCCGTGGTACCTGGCCAACCGCGATCCGCGATGGATTCGGCGCAATGCCCTCGTCGTGCTGGGCAACATCGGCGACGCTGCCGATCCCGAGGTGCAGGCCGTTCTGCGCCGATACCTCACCCACGACGACGCGATACTGCGCGAACATGCGCAATGGGCGGCAGCCAGTCTGCAGGGCGCGCCGTGAAGCACTTGCTCGTTACCAACGACTTCCCACCCAAGATCGGCGGTATCCAGTCCTTGCTGTGGGAGTGGTGGCGTCGGCTGCCGCCGGACTCCTTCGCGGTGCTCACCAGTCCGTATGAAGGAGCCGCCGCCTTCGATGCCGCACAGCCGTTCCACATCGAACGCACCCGCGAGCCGGTGCTGTTGCCGCATCCGTGGATGAGCAGGCGGATCAACGCGATGGCGGCAGCCGTCGGTGCCGACCTGGTCGTGCTCGACCCGGCGCTGCCGCTCGGTCTGGTGGGGCCCTCGTTGGAGCTGCCTTACGACGTCGTGCTGCATGGCGCCGAGGTGACGGTGCCGGGTCGCTTGCCGATCAGCAAACAAGCACTCGCCCATGTGCTGCGTCGCGCGCGACACATCGTCGCCGCTGGCGGTTACCCGGCGGCCGAAGCCGAACGCGCCGCCGGACGGCTGCTGCCGATCACCGTCGTGCCACCCGGTGTCGACACCGACCGCTTTCATCCGCTGACCGCGGCCGAGCGGTCGGTTGCCCGCGCCGACTTCGGTTTCGCCGACGACGCCGAACTGATCGTGGGCATTTCCCGATTGGTGCCGCGCAAAGGCTTCGACACGGTGATCAGGGCAGTGGCGCTGCTTCGCCACACGCGACCGAAGTTGCTGCTGGTCATCGCCGGTAGTGGGCGCGACGAGAAGCGTTTGCGCGAATTGGCGAGGTCTCTCGACGCGCCCGTTCGATTCGTCGGGCGAGTGGGCAACGACGACCTGCCGCGCTTGTTCGGTTGCGCCGACATCTACGCCATGTTGTGCCGAAACCGTTGGGGTGGTCTTGAGCAGGAGGGTTTCGGCATCGTGTTCCTCGAAGCGGCAGCTTGCGCGGTGCCACAAGTCGCGGGCGATTCCGGAGGGGCGGCGGAGGCGGTCGATGACGGTCGAACCGGAATCGTCGTTCGCGATCCCGAAGACCCACAGGCTGTGGCGGCCGCGTTCCAGCAGTTGCTCGACGACCCGGCGCGCGCCGCCGCGATGGGGGCCGCAGCACGCGACCGGGCCGTGCGCGAGTTCGCCTACGACGTGCTCGCGCGTCGCCTGGGTTCCGCACTGGGTGCGCTGGCAGAATGACCCGATGAATTCCCGACTGGTGCGCGCCGACGTTGCCGGCACCGGTCTGTTTCTCGCCGCCTTGGGCGTCGCGATTCCGCTTCGAACCCACCGTCTGGCACAGGTGCTCATCGCTGTCGTCTCGATCGCGTTGTTCGCCGCCGGGGTTGCCGCATCGTTGTGGGCGTATACATCGGCCCTCGAGCGCTCGCGTGTCGACGAGATCGGAGTCGCCAACCTCTACCTACTGACCGGTCCCACCGCGCCATCACCGGTGAAGCGGGCGCTCACTCTGTCGCTGGCCGTGCAGGTGATGGCGGCGCTCGCCGGTGCGATTGTCGGCGTCTCGGGGCTTCAGGAAAGCGAACTCAACGCCCTTGCATTCGGGGTGCTCGTGCCGATGTTCGGCATTGGCATGAACGGGGCTTGGGCCGCGAGGTACGGTTCTTATGGGCCGCGGGTCAATCCAACGGCGAAACCTTCCAACCGCAAGATCGGGTAGAGATCGGGTAGAACTGTCACATGGCCGAAAAGGCGTCACAAACCATCACCATCGCCGCCACACCCGAACATGTGTGGGCCATTGCGTGCGACTTCGAGCGCTACCCCGAGTGGGCGAAAGACGTCAAGGATGTGATCGTGCGCGGGCGCGATTCCGCCGACCGGCCCGACGAGGTCGAATACCGGGCGTCGGCACTTGGCCGCAGCACTCATTACACGCTCAGCTACGACTACTCGCAGGCGCCGAGTGCGCTGGCGTGGCACATGCTACGCGGCGACATCATGCGCACGATCGACGGGGCCTATCACTTCTCGGCCGCGGCCAACGGCGGCACCGAGGTGCGCTACGACCTCACCATCGATCTCGTTGTTCCACTTCCAGGATTCGTGAAGCGCCGTGCCGAAGTGCGCATCCTCAACACTGTTCGCGAACTAAAGGCGCGCGCCGAGGCATGACCTCGTCGCGTCGACTCGGTATCGACGTCGGCGGCACCAAGTGCATGGCGGTGGTGCTCGACCCAGGCGGTGCCGTTATTGCCGAGCAGCGGCGCCAAACGCCGAAGAGCTCGGGAGCAATTATCGAGGCAGTTGCCGAACTGGCCGGCGCGTTGCAACCGTGGGATTCGATCGGTGTCGGAATGCCAGGGTTGGTCACCCGCACAGGCGTGCTGCGCGCGGCTCCAAACCTGGTAGGCATCGAGGATCTTGCCGTTGGCAAGCTGCTCGGCGACCGCCTCGCGTGTGTCGTTCACGTCGACAGCGACGCGACCTGCGCGGCTGGCGCCGAATGGAAGGTCGGTGCCGCTCGCGGCGTCGACGATTTCGTGATGGTGACCCTCGGCACCGGCATTGGTGGTGGAGTTGTCGTCGGCGGGGCGCTGGTTCGGGGGGCCAACGGTTTTGCCGGAGAGATCGGGCACATGGTCGTCGACCCCGACGGCCCACCGTGCCCGTGCGGTCGCCGTGGGTGCTGGGAGCGTTACGCGTCCGGCTCTGGTCTCGTTTGGTTGGCCAACACGTTCCGTGATGGCCGCGGCGTTGTGCGCGCCGCCGAGCTGGCCGGCGGCGACCCGGCAGCCGTGCGTGGCCAGCATGTCGCCGACGCGGCACGCGAAGGTGATTCCGACGCCCTGGAAGTTGTCGGCGAGTACGGCAGGTGGGTGGCGCTCGGCCTTGTCAATCTCACCAACGTGCTCGACCCGGAGATGTTCGTGCTCGGCGGTGGGTTGGCGCAGGATGCCGAGTTGTTCTTGACGCCGATTCGAGAGTGGTTCGGTCAGTTGCTGTACGCGCCAGAGCTGCGTCCGCATCCGGTGATCGCGTTTGCACAACTCGGCGAGCGTGCCGGTGCGATCGGGGCGGCGTTGCTCGCCGAGGTCCATTGACCTGCCACTGACCTGTCCATTGGTATTCCCCGTCGTGCTACCTTCTGGCGTTACGCCGTCGAAGGGAAGCATGGTGTCTACTCTTAATCCGCTGCGAGTCGCGGCGATCGTGGGTGCCTGCATCCTTGCCGGGTGCAGCAGCGAGTCGTCTCCGTCGAGTTCGTCCCAGGAATCGATTCCGATCGCGGACGCGACGACCACTACCGCCGGTCCAGCTGCCCCCTCCGCACCGGCCGACACGGCCGCGCCGATCAGCCCTGCCGATGCCACGGCCGAGGCCAGGGTGCAAGCGGCTCTCGCCACGTTGCCCGCCGACTGGGCGGGTACCATCGCCAGCGATCTCGGTGACGAAGGCGACAGCGGAGGCGACATCGTCTTCGCCGCGTGCCTCGCGCCGGGCGATTACAACCTTGACAACCTCGACGCCGACAGCGCTGCGTCATGGGAACTCGATGCTGAGGGACCGCCGACTGGTTCGCCGGTAGGAGGCCAACAGGCAACGTTGGAAGCACGAGTGTTCGCCGACGGCGTAGACGTCGACGGCGCTTACGCGGTGCTCGAGAAAGTTCTTGGTACCGATGAAGGTCGGGCCTGCCTTGCTCGCGAGGTCCCCGGTCAACTGGCGGCCGAGGCACCGGAAGGCACCGAGTTCGACGCCAGGGTGGAGGGAACCACGATCGCGGGCGCCGATGTCGGTGCCCGTTTGGTTGTCGGATTCGTTTCCGGTGAGGTCACCGGCGAGTTCTTCGTCGACCTCGTTGCCGCGCGTCCCGATGAGCAGGGCACCATTTTTGCGACCTTCGTGTCGTTTGGTGTGCCCGTCGATCAGGCGGTTGCCTCCGCGATGCTCGTTGCCGCCATCGCCGCCTGAGAAGTGTCGCTCGCCGCGCCGGTAGCCGAACTGCGTCAGCCGTGTGGCCGGAAGTTGGCCTGCGCCTGCCTGATTTCTACCCACGCCGCATCGCGACCGGCGAGTCCGGCGGTGGACGATGTCTTGCCGGGCTCCAGCGCCTTGTAGACCTCGAAGAAGTGCTGGATCTCTTGCACGAGCTGCGGTGTGAGATCGGCGAGGTCGTGAACGTCGTGCCACCGCGGTTCGCTGGGCGGTACGCAAAGTACCTTCGCGTCCTCCCCGGCTTCGTCGTGCATGTACAGAACCCCGACCGGACGGGCCTGCACCCACACTCCGGGATACACCGGGTCTTCCAACAGCACCAGTGCGTCGAGCGGGTCGCCATCGCCACCCAACGTCTCGGGAATGAAGCCGTAGTCGGCCGGATACGTGGTCGCCGTGAACAACCTCCGGTCGAGGAACACGCGGCCGGTGCTGTGATCGATCTCGTATTTGTTGCGACTACCCCGCGGAATCTCGATCACAACGTGGATGCAGTCGGGTTCCAAGGCGTGCGACATGCTCGCATGCTCGCACAACGGAACCGGTTGGCGTCACTCGCTCAGTGGCGAACCCAGTCGCGCGAGCGCTCGACGGCGCGCCGCCAGGTGGCATGACCGACGTCGGCGAGCGTGCGGTCGGCGACCGGCTCGAACACGGACTCGACCGACCACTCGGCCGCGATCGCGGCGAGCGACGGCCAGACACCTTCGGCGAGCCCGGCCAGGTAGGCAGCACCGAGGGCGGTGGTCTCCTGATCGGTTGGTCGGCGCACGGTGACGCCGAGTTGGTCGGCCTGAAACTGCAACATCTCATCCATCGCCGAGGCGCCACCGTCGACGCGTAGATCCCTGATCTCGACACCCGCTGCGCTCGACATCGCCTCTACCGCATCGCGGGTCTGA
>JACQZX010000145.1 GCA_016213665.1 Actinomycetota bacterium
CGACCGTCGTTGATGACCGCAACACCGAAGGCGGGCTCGCTGATGTCTACGTAGCGATGCGCGCAAACCTCGAACTTGGCCGCATCCCACGAATTGCTCGTGTGAGTGGGCCTCATCACGTGTCCGAACTGAATGTCACAGGCAGCCTCGCGGGCGTGGACATCGAGTGGCACCATCAAACTGAGCAGTTGCTCGCTCTCGTGCCAATCAATCCCGAAGGTCAAGTCGATGCGCGCGCTACCGGCGCGAACTACGAGATCGGTGTCGAGCGTGCTATTGCCGAACGCCCGGCGAACGCGTAGTCGTGCCAACAGCGGACCCGCATCGACAATCTCGCACGACTCAACGCCGCCAACTTCAACACCCGACGCGCGGGTCCATTGTTCGAGATCCCAGGCGTCGTATTCGATCGGGTGATCCGCGGCCAAATCCAGACTTACCGACCTACCTACAGGAAGCAACTGTCGACTGGCCCGAACGTCGATGATCGACGTGATCGTTCCCTGGAGGTCCCAACTGACGGCGACGAGACCATTGGTGAAGGAATGCTCGGTGACCGCCACGCGATCCTCGATCGCCGTCGCCGACACCTGGGCGAGGCCGAACCCTGGGGCTTGCTGCACGAAAGCAACGGAACCGTCGGCAAGTAGTTGGGTTGAGCCTTCTCCGCCGGGGGCCGTCATGTGGGCAACCACTTCGCAACGAGCACGCGAAGCGGGATTTGCGATCGTCGGTGCGGCGGGTGCGACGCTTTGTAGGGCGCGTGCGATCAAATCTTCCAAGCGAGTTGCCACCTGCGCATGGCTGGCTTCGGCATCGTCGTGCACCCAGGTGATCGATGAGCCGGGCAGGATGTCGTGGAACTGTTGTAGTAGTACTTGCTTCCACAAAGTCTCCAACTCGTCGACAACTTGCGCAGGCAGATCGCCCACCGTCGCCCACCACAGTTCCGTCTCACGCAGTAAACGTTCACAGCGGCGATTGCCGACCTTCGTCCTCGCTTGGCTGGTCAGTGTCCCGCGGTGCATCTCGAAGTAGAGCTCGCCGCTCCACACCGGAGCAATTGCGCCCTCGGCAATCTCGGCCTCGACGTAACCAAAGAACTCGCTGGGCGTGCCGCAGGTCGTGCGCGGCGTTCCCGCAAGATCGGTGAAGCGCCGCGTACGTTCGATCATCTCTCGGGTCGGGCCGCCACCGCCGTTGCCGTGCCCGTACGGCATCAGCGACCAATCACTCCACCCGTGATCCTTGAAGTTCGTCTCGCTGTACAGCAACTCCTCACCGACAACGGTTGCGTTATAGGTGTCGACCGGCGGAAAGTGCGTGAGCACCCGTGAGCCATCGAGGCCCTCCCACTCGAACGTGTTGTGCGGAAAGCGGTTGGTCTTGTTCCAGCTCAACTTCTGCGTGACGAAGCGGTCGCAGCCCCCCGCGCGGAAGATCTGCGGCAGCGACGCCGGATAGCCGAACACGTCGGGAAGCCACGCCTCGCGACAGCGAACACCGAGTCGCGACTGAAAGTAGCGCTGGCCGTAGACGAGCTGGCGTACAAGACTCTCCCCGCCGGGCAGGTTCATGTCGGCTTCAACCCACATGCCACCAACCGGATGCCACTGCCCGCGCGCCACTGCAGCACGAATGCTCTCGAACAACGACGGGTACTGCTGCTCCATCCATTCGTATTGCGCGGCCTGCGAACAGGCGAAGCGATACTCGGGGTAGGCGTCCATCATGCGCGTCGCGCTCGCGAAGGTGCGCGCACACTTGCGCACCGACTCGCGTATCGGCCACAGCCATGCCGCGTCGATGTGTGCATGGCCGACGGCGATCACATTGTGCGCACCCGGCGACGCGGAAGGTTCAAGTGCCGGCTGTAGCGATCGCCGCGCCATTGCGGCGGTGCCAGCCACATCGTCGAAGTCGATGACGTTGAATGCCGCTTCCAGTTTACGTAGCACGCGCTGGCGCCGCTTGTTGGCCGCCGGTAGCGCTGTCATCAGACCAAGCAATGCCTCGATGTCGAGGAGCAGGTGGAACACGGCGTCGTCGCGAACCGCCAGCGAGGCCTGACGAAGTGAGTAGAGCGACTCCGCGCCAGCGGTGGCGAGCGACCCAAGGTGAGCATTCCGGCGAGCAATCGCTGGATTGGACGCAGCCTCGACGATGATTTCCACCGTGCCCGCCGCGGCGTGCGGCAAGGGCACCGCCGTGCGGCGCGGATGGATGCCCTGAATCGGCTCGCCACTGGCCGACCAAACCAGACCCTCGCACTGGAAACCGGCGGAGTCCGGATGGAAGCCAAGGTCGATCACGGCCTCCAAGTGATCACCCACCCAATCCGCCGGGACGTCGCCGGTGAAACGAAACCACGTCGTGCCCCAGGGGCGACCCCAGCGAGTGCCGATCGCGAAGGGCGATCCGTGAGTAGCGAGCGCCTCCGCCGCTTCCGCAAAGGACACCGGTTCCCCCGGCACCTCCCAGGCCTGCACTTGCAGCGGACGGCTCGATGGATACACCGCGGGCAACAACCGTTCCAGCAACTCGCGCCGAATGCGTCGCTCCACCAACGGCGCGTTGTCGTGCACGCGATGGAGATTAGGACACAATCTGACAATGCCGTTGCGCTTCCCCGTGATCCCGATGAAGGCCGTGCTGGCTGCGCTGCCACCGGCAACGGAGGATCACGAATGGGCCTACGAGATCAAGTGGGATGGCTATCGCACGATTGCGTTCGTCGGCGGCGTGATTGCCGGCGACAGCGGGCTGCGCTTGCAGAGCAGTAACGGAAACGACGTGACCGCGAAGTACCCCGAACTCGCGGACCTGCCGACAGCGGTGAACGCTCCTTCGGCGATCCTCGATGGTGAGCTGGTGGTGCTCGACACACGTGGACGGCCGAACTTCGAGATGATGCAACGGCACGAAACTCAGGTCGCCTATTACGTATTCGACGTGCTGCAGGTCAACGGCACCGACACGATCGCGCTGCCCTACGAGCAACGGCGGGCGCTGCTGGCGGAACTGATCGAAGCCGGACCGAACTGGATGGTGCCGACTCATCGCGTCGGCGACGGAGCCGCGTTCCTGGCTGCCAGTGCCGAGCGTGGGCTGGAAGGCGTAATGGCCAAGCGACTCGGTTCACCCTACGTACCCGGGAAGCGTTCACCCAACTGGAGGAAAGTCAAGAACCGAACGCAGGTGGAGGTGACGATCGGCGGCTTCACCCACGGCAGCGGGTCACGCAGCACCACCTTCGGAGCGCTGCTGGTCGGGATCGCCGAAACCGATGGGTCGCTCACCTTTGCCGGCGGTGTCGGCACTGGCTTCACGCAAGCGCGGTTGGAGTTGTTGACGCGCGACCTGCGAGCGAGAGTTGTACCCAATTGTCCGTTCAGCAGTACACCACCGCGGTCGTACAGTCTCGAGGCGACCTGGGTGCTGCCAGACTTGCGGGCGTTGATCGAAGTCGCCGAGTTCACCAACGAGGGATACGTGCGTCACGCCAGCTTCATCGATCTTGCCTGACTCGGCGGTGTCCCTAGAGTGGGTTCGATGATCACCCGCACGACCGCTTTGGCGTTGGACGCTGCCGACCCATTGGCCAAGTTCCGCGAACTATTCCACATACCCGACCCGACGGTGATCTACCTCGACGGCAACTCGCTCGGCATGCCACCGAAGCGCACGCTCGAACGGTTGACCGAGGTGTACGAACACGATTGGGCAACCGGCCTGATTCGTAGCTGGGAGCACTGGCTCGACCTTCCACAACGCGTTGGCAACGCACTCGCGCCGCTGATCGGCGCCGGCGAAGGCGAAGTGGTGCTGCACGACAACACCACTCTCAACGTCTACCAAGCCGTGCACGGGGCCATCGGGTTGCGACCAGGTCGCCGCGCGATTGCGATCAGCGCCGATGACTTCCCAACCGATCGCTATGTCGTCGATGGTATTGCCGCGGCCACCGGACATGCGGTCCAGAACGACTTCGAAGATCTAGACGACGTCGCCGTCGTCGTGCGATCTGTTATCGACTACCGCACGGCGGCACTGGTCGATGTCGCTGCCGAGACCGCTCGCGCGCACGCGGCGGGGGCAATGGTGGTTTGGGATCTCTCGCATGCTGCCGGCGCGGTGGAAATCGACCTCCGCGCATGCGGCGCGCAGTTGGCGGTCGGCTGCACTTACAAATATCTCAACGGTGGCCCCGGCGCGCCGGCATGGACGTTCGTCGCGCGAGAACTGCACGACACGATCCGGCAACCGATTTGGGGTTGGTTCGCCACTGAGAATCAGTTCGCGATGGCCCCGGATTTTCAGCCGCGAGCCGACATCGCGCGAATGATGCTCGGCACACCCTCGGTGCTGGCCCTCGTGGCGGCAGAGTGCGGCATCTCGCTGTCGGCGGAAGCCGGCATGAAGGCAATCCACACCAAGGGCAGTGCGCTCACAGAGTTCGCGATCGAGCTTTGCGACCAGCTCGGCTTCTCCACTCCGACACCGCGCGATCGCACGCGGCGGGGGAACCACGTGGCGATCGAACATCGTGATGCGAAGGCGATCGTGCGCGAGTTGGCGGCTCGCAACGTGATCTTCGACTTCCGCGAGCCCAACATCATCAGGGCCGGTTGTTCGCCCCTCACCACCCGCTTCGTCGATGTGTTCGACGGCATCTCGGCGATCGCCCGTTGAACGAACCGGCCGACTTCGACACGGTTTCTGGGGCTGGATCGTCCCGGCTTCCGGGAAAATCTGGCCCCAGAAGCCGAATTGGGACGAATCAGCCCCAGAAGCCACCTGCTAGTCGGCCAGCTCGGGTCGGTCGCGATACTGCGTCAGACATTCAGGGTTGGCCAAGGCTTCGGTGTTGCGCACCTCGCGACCGTTGACCACGTCGGCGACGGCGAGTTCGCTGATCTTGTTGCTGCGCGTGCGTGGCACGTCGGTGACGACGGCGATGCGCGCCGGCACGTGACGGGGTGAGGCATTCACCCGCAGAACTCGCCGGATCTCGCTTTGCAGGTCGTCGGTGAGTTCGTTTCCTTCGGCAAGTTTCACGAACAGCACGATGCGCGTGTCGTTCTCCCACTCCTGACCGACGGCGATGCACTCGACGACCGGCGGCACCTGTTCCACTTGCGCATAGATCTCGGAGGTACCAATGCGCACGCCGGCGGCGTTGAGGGTTGCGTCACTGCGACCGTGGATGATCATGCCGCCGTGCTCCGTCCATGATGCGTAGTCACCGTGGGCCCACACACCGGGGAAGCGGTCGAAGTAGGCGGCGCGGAACTTGCTTTGTTCGGCATCGTCACCCCAAAAGCCCACCGGCACGCTGGGGAACGGCTGCGTGCAGACCAGTTCGCCCTTCACGCCGGGTTCCGTCACTGGTTGACCCGCGTTGTCGAAGACCGCCACCGCCATTCCCAACGACGGGCCTTGAATCTCGCCCGCATACACGGGTCGGGTCGGGTCGCCGCCGACGAACGATGCACAGAGATCGGTCCCGCCACTGATCGAGGCCAGATGCAAATCAATCTTCATAGCTTCGTACACCCACCGGTAACCCGCCTCGCTCAACGGCGATCCGGTGCTGCAAACCGTGCGTAACGCGGAAAGGTCGTGGGTGTCGAGCGGTCGCACGCCCGCTTTGCCGGCGGAGTCGATGAACTTCGCCGAAAGCCCGAGCAGCGTCAGTCGTTCACGTTCGGCGACGTCGAACAAAACGCTTGGTGCAGGGTGAAACGGGCTGCCGTCGAACAGCACCGCCGTAGCACCGCTCGCCATCACCGACACCAGCCAGTTCCACATCATCCACCCGCAAGTTGTGAAGTACATGACCCGGTCGCCGGCTCGAATGTCGCAGTGCAACTGGTGTTCCTTGAGGTGCATCAACAGCACACCAAGTGCGCGATGGGTGATGCACTTCGGCTTGCCGGTGGTTCCCGACGAGTAGAGGATGTACACCGGCTGATCGCCGGACAGGCGTTGGAAGGACAGCGCCGCGCCGGCATGTGGCTTCGCGTAGTCGATCCAGCCAACGGCGTTGGCGATCGCGCGCACGTCGGGGGTTGCGGACAGTACGCCGACTACAACGATGCGGCGCAGCGACGGCATCTGCTGCGCAATGTGCGCGATGCGGTCGAGGCAGTCGAACTCCTTACCGCCGTAGCGATAGCCATCAGCCGCAATCAGAACAGTGGGCTGCGTTTGGCCGAAGCGATCGACAACCCCGGCGACGCCGAAGTCGCTCGAGGTCGACGTGAACACCGCGCCGATCGCGTTGGCGGCGAGCAGGGCGATGATCGTTTCTGCGACGTGGGGCATATAGGCAGCGACCCGATCGCCGGCCTTCACGCCGTCGGCGCTGAGCGCCGCCGCCAACGCCGCCACCTCTGCGCGTAACTGTTGCCATGTGTATATGCGGCGATCGCCTCGCTCGCTGATCGCGATGAGGGCCTCCTCGTTGGCGCCAGCGCGTTCGGCGAGAACGTTCTCGGCGTACGACACTGACGAGTCGGGAAAGAAGCGGGCACTGCGAACGCGTGCCTCCGGCCGTCCATCGACACCAGGATCGAAAGCAACCGCACCGGGTTCGCCGATCACACCACCGTCGACCCACATCCGCTTCCAAAACTCGGCCAGCTCGTCGACCGACCACGCGTGCAAGGCGATCGTGTCGTTCACCTGTGGAAAGTCCGCCGCAACGCGTCGCCGAAAGGCCTCGATCCGTGTCGCGCCCACCCGCTGCGCGCTCGGCCTCCACAACGGTTCCGTCACCCGATCCCCTCCCCACCAACGCCCTACTTAGCCTCGATCCACCGATGTCTCAGCTGTGAGGTGATGCGCGAATCCGCGTGAGACGTCTCCTGAGCCCAGGAGACACTCTTAGTGACGCGAGTATCGCATGCGCTCGACCGGATCGATGGGCAGCCGGAACGATCAGGCGACGCCCGGGGACCAATGGGCGATCACCAGCACCCCGAGACCCATTAGGCCAAGTCCGATCAGGATGCGGATGAGGGCTTGGCGCCAGGTCGACGGCACGTCCTGGTAGCCGGGAGTGGTGAAGGGACCGCTCAGTTTGTTGAAGCGAACGATTCGGTGGGCTACGCCACCGGCGGCCGCACCGCGCGGTGTGATCAACGCAAAGCCGATCACGAGTAACAGAATCCCGAGCGCTGGCACGACGAAAGTATGCCAGACACAGCGTGACCCCGAACCTGACCGTCGACATGCGGGATCGACGTTTCAGGTGGATCGATTCTTAGAGTCTGTCGGCTCCGCACGACCGGCTGTGAATCCAGGTTCTTGACGCAACGCCCTACCAGTTGCCGGAACTGCCGCCACCACCGCCACCGCCGACGCTGCCGCCGGAGAATCCGCTGGAGGATCCACCGCCGGAACTTCCCGACGAGGTGTATCGGGTGTGCGACTGGTCCCACTCACTACTGCGCGCGTACGGATACATGGGTGCCGAGTGCAGCGCCGCCTCTTGCGGAGGCACGGTGCTGTTAGCGATCGCGCGGCCCCAGGCGTCGGCGGCGCCGAGGGCTACCGCCCATGCCGAGTACTCACGAAGTAAGCCGTGCTTCCATGCCCAGTCGACGTGCGGACCCTCGCTCGCGGCCAGGAAACGACGGAACGACTCTGCGCGCAACGCCAACGCGCTGCCCTCGGCGCTGCGGACCGGAAGCAATGGCCGGTAGAAGTGGCCGGTGACCGCCGCCGGAATCGCGAACGCGGTTGCGATTGCGGCCGGCCATGCGCGCAGCCAGTGCTGCCAGAAGGAGATGGCCATCACGGAGCCGGCGCCGATAACTGCCAGGCCAAGTGATTTCGGAAACTTGGGCCGCGAGCCCGGCGGGAACTTTGTCCACCAACCCGAGGACTCCGCTGCTTCCACCTGATCTGCGAGCACCTTCTGCCACAGCTTGCCGAGCCGTGCGTTATAGCGGCCCATCACGATCTCGCCATCGGTGTCGCCGGCGAACAGTTTTGCCACTTGCTCCTGTTCGGCCGGCGGAAGGCTCGCGAGCTTCGGGCCGGCCGCGAGCACCTGCGTTGAATCACCACGCAGAACCAGCGCTTCTTGGGCAATCAAGTCGGAGAACCACGCCGACACCGAATCGGTGCTGACCTTCTCGGTGAGCAACAGCGTGCCCTGCCATGGCCGCAACCCGCGCGGTGCCTCAAACTCGGTTGTTGCCATGTCGTCGAGCTGTGCGTCGCTGACAAGCCGTGTCGGCAGCGATGCCGTCGCCGCGACGACCTTGCTGGTGCCTGCAAAGGCCGCGTCGGTCGCACCACCGCCACCCACTTCGTTGCGACCTAGGCGACG
>JACQZX010000144.1 GCA_016213665.1 Actinomycetota bacterium
CCGATGGCGCCGGTGCCATGCCACAACGATCTGCTTCCGGGCAATGTGCTCTTCGAAGACACACCCGTTGCCGCCGACACCAATCCTCGGGTGTGGTTGCTCGACTTCGAATACGCGGGAATGAACGATCGTTTCTTCGACCTCGGAAACCTGAGCGTCAACTGCGGGTTCGATGTCGCAGCCGATCACGAACTGCTACGGCTGTACTTCGGCGAGTCGACACCGCATCGATGGGCGCGTCTGCAGTTGATGAAGATGATGAGCGAGTTCCGCGAAGGCATGTGGGCGGTGGTGCAGCAGGCGATCAGCAACCTCGACACCGACTTCGTGACCTACGCCAACGAGCGACTGGGCAACTGCGAACGGCTCGCCGCCCAGCCCGAGTTCGAACAGTGGCTCGGCGATGCGGCCGTCGCGAACGGGTGATCCAACTCCAGACGCGTAACGGGCCGGCACTTTCCTTGTGGGCAAGTGCCGGCCCGTCGCAACTACCTGATTACTAGCTCTTCATGCCGCTGGAGGCCTCGAGCTCGCGCTCGATGGCCAGCAACTCTTCCTTGGTTCCCTGCACCTTCGGGCCGGTGAACCACTTCTTACCACTGAAGCGCCAGTACAACCCGAAGGCGATGGCCGACAGGATGATCAGTGGTCCAGTGAAGTTGAAGTTGTTCTGCCGGTAAAAGGTCGTGCCCGCACCATCATCGAAGAACAGGTTCTTGTCGCCCCAGATCGGCCAGAACGGCCGGAACAACGGAGCGAAGAACAGAATGGTGATGAAACCGACCCAGGCAAGCGCCGTCCAACCGACCAGCTTGTGTTTGCCCTTCAGGTTCCACGGGCCGGTCTGGAAGTCGGGGTTGGTCAAGCGTAGGTAGATCGGAATCGAATAGGCGATGTAAAGACCGATCACGCAGATGCCCGTCATCGCGAAGAAAGCCGTGGAATATTTCCCGGCACCATCGCCTCGCACGTACAGCGATGTGGCGCCCAGGATCGCCGACAGCGTGACTCCGAGCCACACCGAGTTGGTTGGCGTACGCGTCTTCGGGTTGATCTTGTGCCAGATTTTCGATCCGGGAAGTGCCCCGTCACGACTGAACGCGTAGATCATGCGGCTGTTGGCCGTCACCGACGCGAGCCCGCAGAAGAACTGACCAACGATGCAGATGAATACCAGCAACTTGGCGGTTCCTGTTCCGACGGCACTCGAGATGAGGCGGTTGGCTGCGTTGACGAGGAACGGATCCTCGGCCGGACCATACGCAATTCCTGCGTAGATCGCATCGCCATCGGCACCCTTCTTCGGTAGCGCCGAGATCATCGACAAGTTCAAGATGATTGCGGCGATCGCGGATACATAGATTGACCGCACAATCGCCTTCGGCGCTTCCGTACGGGCCCCGACCGTCTCCTCGCTCACGTGGGCAGACGCGTCGAAACCGGTGATCGTGTACTGCGCGAGCAACAGTCCGAGTGCGAATAGGTAGATCGTGACCATCAAACCCGTGCCCGTCCAGCCGGTAAGACCAGGAGGCGCCTTGTCGAAAGCACCGCCAATTCCACGCGTGTTCGAGGGAGCGATGAACAGCACGCCGGCTATCACCGCGACACCCACGACGTGCCACCAGACGCTGATGTCGCCCAGCACTTTGACAAGGTCGATCCTGAATGTGTTCAGCAAACCGTGGGCGACAAGAACTCCCAGGAAGATCAGGAAGATCCCCGCCGGTGTCAACCGGTAGTTGTCGTCGAACATGCGGATGAAGTACCCGATGAAGATCGACAAGGCATAGTCGACGCTGGCGATAACACCGATCTGGCCGAGCAGGTTGAACCAGCCGGTAAACCACGACCAACGCGGGCCGTTCTTCTTGGCCAGCTTTGCCGACCAGTAGTACAGGCCGCCCGCCGTCGGATACGCAGAGCAGATTTCGCCCATTGCCATACCAACCAGCAGCGCAAAGAAGCCGACGACGATCCAGCCGATCGTGATAACCCGAGGACCGCCTGTCACCATCCCCAGCCAGAACGCAGTCATGCCACCGGCCAAGATCGAGATGATCGAGAAGCTGATCGCAAAGTTGCTGAATGTGCTCATACTGCGATGCAACTCCTGGGCGTAGCCCATGGTGTGGAGATGATCGCGGTCTTCATTGGCAGTGTCTGCCATGAATCCCCTCCTATATCTAGGTCCCGTGCGGGACGCGTGGGACTCGAAGATCGCCAATGCCCCCATTCGCGATCAAGCGAGCTAGCGCGTGTTTAGCACGTCGAACGTATCCGCAACGACAGCGTCGCCCTGTGCGACCGACTCACAGAACCAATCAACGATCCGTTCGGCGTTGGGGCGACTCTCCTGCACGGCGGCCCGAGTTGTGGCAAGGAGTTCCTCGGCGCTTGAGCCGATGCGAATCAGCTCGTCGGCGCCGAAGCCGGTGGCCCACCTGCGCAACATCGTCTCGGTGGCCTCCGGGTGAAACTGCGTGCTGAACATGCGCCCGAGTTGCCATGCTTGCGGTCCGACGCTGCTGCGGGCCAACTCGGTGGCGTGGCCGGGTACGGTGACGACGTCGTAGTGCCACTGCATCCACGGCCCGTCGGCGATGATCATCGGTTCGTCACTGACGACATCCATCCAACCGATCTCGGCATCGCGAGCCTTCTCCACCGTGCCGCCGAAGGCGTGCGCCATCACCTGGTTGCCGAAGCAGATTCCGAACACGGGCAAGCCAATGCGAGCCGCTTCGTGGAGCACCGCGACTTCTGCCTTCACGCTCTCCGCCACGGCCGGCCAATAGACGCTCCACTCACTGCCAAGCAGTAACACCAGGTCGTGACCGGCCAGGCTTGGCCACTCGTTGGGTGTCTCGCGGTGGCACTCATCGAAGGCGAAGCCGTGATAGCGGAAGCGTTCGCCGACGTATCCGGGGTCGGCATCGTTGGCGTTGGCGATCAGTAGGGCACGCATCAGCGGTACGGTAGTCGCGTGCAACCATTGGTGCTGATCGTCGGCCGTCTCGCCACCGAGGCCAAGGGGGTCCGTGGCGAGCCATTCGCAGCCGGACGCCGCTACTTCGAAGCGGTCGCCCGCGCGGGCGGCACGCCGCTGATGCTGCCACCGATCACCTCCCTGGTCGACGAAGTGCCCGACCTGCTCGGCAAGATCGACGCGGTGGTACTGCACGGCGGCGGCGATGTCGACCCAACCCGCTACGGCCAGCAGGCGACCGCCGAGCAGTTGTACGGAATCGTGCCCGAACACGACGAGGTCGAACTCGCCGTCGTGCGCGCCGCCATCGATCTCGACGTGCCCATGCTGGCAATCTGTCGCGGGCTGCAGGTGCTGAACGTCGCGCTCGGTGGCACGCTGCAGCAAGACATCGGCGGCGAGGCGCACTGGTTCGCCAACCACGCGGTGACACTGGAGGCTGGCTCGCGGCTCGCCAAGGCAATCGGGCACGAGTTGCCGCTGGGGTGCCACTGCGTGCACCATCAGGCAATCGACCGCGTCGCCGACGATCTCAGCGTTGTCGGGCGCACCGACGACGGAATCGTGCACGCGTGCGAGTTGGCCAGTGCGAGTTGGATTGTCGGCACCCAATGGCACCCGGAAGACTCAGCGGCTACCGACTCCGAGCAGCAATCCCTCTTCCAAGCACTCATCGACCACTCCTAGCCCCCGCTCGATCAGTCGTGGGCCCCACCCAGGTTGGGCGCGCTTTCATGCCACATTCGTCCGGTGCCTGCCCCACGGGCGCGGAACCGTGCCGATAGTGCCGGTAATCGCACCCGTGGGCGCGCCACCGAACAGTTGCCGATCCACCAGCCACGCACGCGATCCGAAGCGGGGCTAGGTATCGTGCGAGCAGCTTCCCCCAAGTTTGGGTTCTACCTTCTTGGAGGAACGTCATGCCGCTATGGCAAGCCGAGCTCGACGCGTGGTTCCGTGCTCACCACGGCATCATCAACGCAACCGCGCTGCACCACCTCGGATGTTCTGTACGCACCGTTCGTCGGATGGTCGACCGCCAGCAGTTGACCGCCGTTCAGCCCGGTGTCTATCTGAGTCGTCAATGGCCACTTGGCCGCGAGCAACTCCTGGCCGCGGCCTGCGCCCGGAACCCATCGGCGTTGATCGGCTTCACTAGCGCGGCCAGACTGTGGGGGCTGCGCCGTGTCGAAGACCGTCGCATCCATATCCTCGTCCCACACGGGGCGTCCCCCAAACTTGACGGAGTCATCGTCCATCGCTGCCGCAGAATCGACGAGGTCGACATGGTCCAGCGCGCCGACGGCATCAGGCTCACCAGCCCGCCGCGAACGCTGTTCGACAGCGCCGACCTGCTCGGGCTTTCGGCCGCACGCTCGGTAATGGAGCAGCTTCTCCACGAGAAGCGGTGCACACTCGACACGATCGTGGGCACCTATGTGCGGCTGGCTCACCCCAATCGGCCGGGCACTCGAACAATGGCAGATGTGCTCGCGTCGCGGCCAACGTGGCGACAGGCGCTGCATTCCGACCTCGAACTCCGCGTGTTGGAGGAGATCGAACGCCAACAACTTCCACCGGTCGAGAGTCAGTGCCCGGTGGTGCTCGCAGATGGGCGAGTGATCCATATCGACTTCGGCTGGCCGCGGTGGAAGGTCGGACTTGAGGTCGACGATCCAGCGTGGCACGCCGGGGTCGAGGAACGACATCGAGATGCCAATCGTGACCGCAAGGCAACAGCCGTCGGGTGGGCTGTTCCACGAATCTCCAAGATCGATGTCCAGGGCACCGACCTCGCCGACGCAATTCGCGACGTGTCGGTCATCCTTCAGCGTCGGATCAGCGCGTAAGGTTCCGCGCCCACGGGCGCGGAACCTGGCTGTATTGACACGGTTGCACACCCGTGGGGTTCGAACTGGACAACCTTGTCACCAAAGCGCGCCCGACCCCGCGGCGTCCGGGGGACCGCTGCCGTCAGGGGGTGAGGCTGACTAGCCAGCCTGGGAACATGCCCACGACAAGGGTGAAGGCCACCGCCGACGAGATCGTCACCCACAACAGCGCCGGTACCCGCACCGATTCGCGGGTGTCGTCACCGGCTTCGGCATCGGTGATCCACATGCTCACCATTATTCGCAAGTACACGAAGGCGGCGATCACCGCCGACAGCATGGCGGTGATGGCGATTGCGTAACTGTGCACGTCGACGGCGGCGCTGATAACGCCGAACTTGGCGATGAACCCTCCCGTGAGCGGCACTCCCGCCTGTGCCAGCAACAGCACGGTCATCGCCAGCGCGAGCAACGGCTTGTTCCGGGCCAAACCACGGAAGCCGCTGAGGTCGGTTGCTGCATCGCCCGTGCGGCCGACGGCTGTCACCACCGCGAAAGTTCCGATCACCAGCACTGCGTAGATCACGAGATACATGAGGACCGACGAGACGCCGTCACCGCTCATCGGTGCACCAGGACGATGCGCGGCCGCTTCGACGCCGATGAGGATGAAGCCCGCGTGGCTCACGCTCGAGAACGCGAGCATGCGCTTGACGTTGGTCTGCACCACAGCCATCACCGATCCGACGACCAGCGTGAGCATTGCGATCCCCCACACCGCCGGCTGATAGTCGTCGCTCCAGTTCGGCAGCGCTTCCATCAGCACGCGCAACATCGCCCCAAACGCGGCAGCCTTTCCGGCCGAGGCCATGAAGGCAGTCACCGGGGTGGGTGCGCCCTGGTAAACGTCGGGGGTCCAGAAGTGGAACGGGACGGCCGCCACCTTGAATGCCAGGCCGACCAACAAAAGAGCGATGCCAGCCAACACGAGCGCGTCGTTGGTGCGATCGCTCCCCAACGTCGGGCTGAGTCCGACGCGGATCTTGCCGAAGTTTGTGCTTCCAGCTCCTCCGTAGATCAGCGCGATGCCATAGAGGAAAAACGCCGACGAGAAACCGCCGAGCACGAAGTATTTGATGCCGCCCTCCTGGCTCTCGGCGCGCTTGCGATGACTCGCCGCCATCACGTAGAGCGCGATCGAGAGAATCTCCAATCCGAGGAAGAGAACGATTAGATCGTTGGCGGCGCTCATCACGACACCCCCGAGCGCGGCCAACAGGTAGAGCGCGTAAAGCTCTGGGCCATCAATGCCCTCGCGGCGCAGATAGTCGTCGGTGATCAACGCGCACACCAGCACCGCCACACAGATCGTGATCGCGATCCAAAGAGCCGGCCTGTCGAGCACGAGTGCGTCGCCGATCAGTGTCCTGGCACCGCCTTCGTCAACTCGCTGCCACTGCAAGACCGACAGCACACCGGCTGCTGTAGCCGTGGCAGCAGTGAACAGCGCGAACGAGTGCTTTGGCCACGGCGGCGTAAGTGCGTCGGCGACGAGCAGCAGCAACGCGCCACCCAATAGCACCAGTATCGGGCTGATCGCGAACCAGTCGACGGCCGGTCCTCGGAGCGTGGCAGCAAACATTTCTCCGATCACCCTTCACCTTCGAGCTCGACAAGAACTGGTTCGGCAGGTGCCGGCTCGTGATAGTTGCTGCGTTCCTCGACGTGCGCAATGAACGCCTTCACCGACGGTTCGATGCGATCGAGCATCGGCTTCGGATACACCCCGGTGAATACGATCAGGCCGATCATCGGAAGCAGCAGCGAAGCTTCCTTCCAGTTCAACTCGGCGAACCCACTGTTGGCCTCGTCGGGCTCACCGTGGAACACCCGCTGATAAGCCCACAGCAAGTAGAGCGCAGCGAGAATCACTCCCGCGGCAGCAATGGTGACCCACCAGCGTGCAGTCGCGAACGAGCCGACGAGAACCATGAACTCGCCGACGAAGCCATTCAATCCTGGCACCCCGATGCTCGAAAGCATCACGACCATGAACGCGGCCGCGAAAACCGGTGCGACCTGCTGCAACCCGTTCAGTTGGGCAATCTCGCGCGTGTGGCGACGTTCGTAGATCATGCCGACCAATATGAACAATGCTCCGGTCGACAGACCATGGTTTATGTTCTGCATCACTCCGCCGGTGACAGCAGTTGTGGTGAGCGCAAATGTGCCGAGCACGATGAAGCCGAGGTGGGCGACCGACGAATAGGCCACTACGCGCTTGAGATCGGATTGCATCGTCGCCGCGATTGCCCCCCAGATGATGCCGACCGTCGCGAGGGTGAAGAACAGCGGGCGCGCCCATAGCGCGGCCTCAGGGAACAGATAGACCCCGAAGCGCAACAGCCCGTAGGTGCCCATCTTCAGCAACACCGCGGCCAGGATCACCGAACCACCCGTGGGTGCCTGCGTGTGCGCGTCGGGTAGCCAGGTGTGCAGTGGGAACAGCGGCACCTTGACCGCGAAGGCGATCGCGAAAGCGAAGAACAGCCACCGTCCGGTACCGGCTGCGAACTCGGCGTTCTCGGCGATCTTGATCAGGTCGAACGTGACTTGCCCATTGTCGGCCTTCGCCAGGATCGCCGTGGCGACAATGCCGACCAGCATGAAGGCCGACCCGACCATCGTGAACAGAAAGAACTTCGTTGCGGCATAGACGCGACCTTCGTAACCCCAACCACCGATGAGGAAGTACATCGGGACCAGCACGATCTCGAAGAAGACGAAGAACAGGAACAGATCGAGACTGATGAAACTTCCCATCACGCCCGCTTCCAGGAGCAGCATCCATGACAGGTAGCGCTTGTGATCACGATGGGGATCGATTCCAACGATCACCAGCGGGAAGAGAACCCCGGTGAGCACGACCAGGAAGAGCGATATGCCATCGATCCCGAGATGCCACGAGATGCCCCACGGTTTGATCCACGCGTGTCGCGATGCGAATTGGAACCCGCTGTCGCTCTTGTCGAACGCGAACAGCACCCACAGCGCCAAAGCCCCGGTAAGAACGCTCGCGCCGAGAGCCGTGACCTTGACAAGGTCGGGATGGCGCTTGGAGATGACCGCGACAAGCAGCGCGCCGACCGCGGGCACCACCACAAGCAGAGTGAGAATCGGGAACTCGATCACAGGATTCCCCGGCCGACCACGAACCACAACAACAGCAGAACGACAGCGGCACCGATGGCCGCCGCGTAATTGCGCACGTTTCCGCTCTGCAGTTTGCGTACCTGTCCCGCGGCCTTGCGCACGAGTGCCCCGGTTCCGTCGACGGCACCGTCGATCACCTTCGCATCGGCCCAAGCAACGCCGTCGAAAGCTCGCCGACCCGGGTTGCCCATCACCCAGCTGACTGCTCGGTCGTAACCCCACCCGTCGGCAAGAATTTTCGGCTCGATCGGCTTCACCTTGTGTTTGGCATAGACGAGGACCGCAGCCGTTATGCCGACCACCGCGCAGCCGACCGCCACCAGCGCCAGCGTTCCGCTGAGGTCGTGAGCATCGCGCGTCAGTTCATGCTCGTGGCCATGCACGATTGGCCCCAACCAATTTTCCAATCGGTGCGCGAGGCTCGATGGAATCCACGACCACGACGGGAGTTGAATGATGCCGCCGACGAGCGCAAGACCGGCGAGCATCACCAAAGGAAACAACATGGTCTTCGGACTCTCGTGGGGCGTGAAGTCGCCGGCGGCACTCCCTACGTAGTCGCCTGCGGCTCCGTGTTGCTCGTGGGCATCGTGCCAATGTGCCTTGCCGTAGAAGACCATGATCACCTGGCGGGTCATGTAGTACGCGGTCAGTAACGCGGTGACGAGGCCGACGGCGTATAGGACCGGACTCTTGTCGTAGGCGAACAGCAGGATCTCGTCCTTGCTCCAGAAGCCTGCAAACGGTGGCACGCCCGCGATCGCCAGCCAGCCGACGATGAATGTGATCGCGGTGATAGGCAGCAGTTTGCGCAGGGCCCCCATGCGGCGCATGTCCTGTTGGTGATGCATTGCATGGATGACCGAACCGGAACCGAGGAAGAGCAACGCCTTGAAGAAGGCGTGGGTGACCATATGGAAGATTGCCGCCACGTAGGCCCCGGAACCGACGGCGAGAAACATGTATCCGAGCTGGCTGACAGTGGAATAGGCGAGAACCTTCTTGATGTCGTTCTGTGCGACGGCCACCGTGGCCGCGAACAACGCGGTAGCGGCACCGACGATCGCGATAACTGTCGGTGCGTACGAGTTGGCCGCATCGAGCAGCGGATTGATGCGAACCATCAGGTAGACACCGGCGGTCACCATCGTGGCCGCATGAATGAGGGCCGAAACCGGCGTGGGGCCCTCCATCGCGTCGGGGAGCCACAGGTAGAGCGGCAGTTGTGCACTCTTACCGCACGCACCGATGAAGCAGAACAACGCTATTGCCGTCGAGGTTGTGGGCGCCATCCCGGCCGCGCCGCCGTTGACCACCGCGTAGTCGAGCGAGCCGACGGCCCAGAAGGCAAAGAACATCGCCATCATGAAACCCCAGTCGCCGACACGGTTGGTGATGAAAGCCTTCTTGCCTGCGGTCGCCGCGCTTTGCCGCTCGTGCCAGAACGCGATCAGGAAGTAACTACATGTACCGACACCCTCCCAACCCAGGAAGGTGACCAACATGTTCGAGCCGAGAACGAGCATCAGCATGCTGAACGCGAACAGGTTGAGGTAGAGGAAGAACTTGCTGAACCGCTCATCGCCGCGCATGTAGCCAACGGCGTAGAGATGGATCAGCGCCCCGATGCCGGTGACAAACAGGCACATGGTGAGACTGAGTGGATCGGCAAGAAACGCCAGATCGATGTGTAACGCACCCGCAGGAACCCACTCGAAGAGCCGTTGCACGTGTCCCGCGCGTTCGCTTGCCTCCAGCGACAGCAGATCCGCGAACACGCCGACGCTCACTGCGAAAGAGGCGACCACCAGGGTCGTCGCGACGTAGCCCGCGCCCGGATCGCCGAGCTTGCGCCCGAACAACAAGATCAGCAGGAAGCCGGCGAGCGGCAGCGCGGGGATCAACCAGATGAGATCGAGCATCGAATCAGCCCTTCAGCCCGGCAAGATCGTCGGTGGTGGCGTTCGGCTTGCGACGCAGGATGGCGACAATGATGCCGAGCCCAACTACGACCTCCGCAGCCGCCACGACCATCACGAAGAACACCGTGCTCTGCCCGCCGACATCACCGATCTTGCGGGCCAACGCGACGAACGTCAGGTTCACCGCGTTGAGCATCAGCTCGATGCACATGAACAGGATCAGCGGATTGCGACGCACCATCACGCCGACGACGCCGATCGCGAACAACATTGCGGCCAAGAGGAGATACCACGTGGCAGTGACGGTTACGGCGACGAGCGAGAGTTGCGCGATCACGCTGTGTCTCCCTTGCGCGGTTTGCGGGCAAGCATGACAGTGGCCACGACCGCGATCACGAGCAGCACCGAAGTCAGTTCGAAAGCGAGCACGTGGTCACTGAACACGTCGCGCGCGATTGCACGAACGTTGCTGTCGTGCGAACCATCGAGCGCGGCCGCGACGGCAGTGCTGGGCGTCACGCTGGGTGTCCTGGCATCGCGCGCGACAAGAATCGCTAGCGCGAGCATCGACAACAGGCCGGCCCCGACGGCTACGGCGGCTGGGCGCTGAATCTTGAACGGTTCGACCTGCAGGTCGTCGGCCTTGTCGACCCCGAGCAACATGATGACGAACAGGAACAGCACCACGATCGCCCCTGCGTAAACGATTACCTGCACCGCCGCAAGAAAGTTGGCCTCTTGCGCGACGAACAACACGGCCACCCCGAACAAGGTCAGAACCAAGCTCAGGGCCGCGTGCACCGGGTGACTGCGCAGCACCACACCCGCTGCCCCGCCGAGCACCATCGCCCCGGCCACGATGAATACGAACAACTCCATCAGTCGGCCGGCCTTTCAGCAGCCCGCACGCCGTAACCCAGTTCGCCGCTCCAGCCCACTTCCCCAACGAAGTTGGCGTCGCCCGCCGACGAAGTCGCCCGCATCCATCCACTGGTGAGCAGATCTTCGCCCTCGCGCCAGTCCTCCCACGGCAGCTGTTGCGGCTTGCCGGCGTCGTCAACGACCAGTTCGTCCTTGGTGTACACCGCGTCGTGTCGACTGGTGAAGCTGAACTCGAACAACTTGCTCTCGGTGATGGCCTCGGTGGGGCAGGCCTCCACGCACAAGTCGCAGTGAATGCACCGCAGGTAGTTGATCTCGTAGACGAACCCGAATCGTTCGCCGGGCGAGGTCGGCGACTGCGGATCGTTGTCGGCACCACGAACGTAGATGCACTTGGCCGGGCAGACACCAGCGCACAACTCGCAACCGATGCACTTCTCCATTCCGTCTTCGTAACGGTTCAACACATGGCGGCCATGCAGTCGTTCGGGTTTGGCGATCTTTTCGTCGCGGTTCGCGACCCGGCCACCCTTCCTGGACACGCGGCCACCCGAGTAGGAGGTAGTGACGTTCGATCCGCCGAGGAAGCGGTGTTGACGAAGAGTGACGAGGAACCCGTTGAGGTAGCCCATCAGAACATCGCCCCTTCGCGTTCGCGGTTACGGGTGCTCATGCGCCCGGCGCGTTGCAACAACCATGCTCCGAGACCGATGACCGCTAGGCAAGCGGAAAGGATCACCCACCGGTTCCAGCCTTCATCTCGGCCAACGCGGAAGGATGCGAGCAACATGAACCACGCCAGCGCCAGTGGAATCATCAACTTCCAACCGAGATTCATCAGTTGGTCGTAACGCAGCCGCGGCAGCGTCGCACGGAACCACACATACACATAGAGGAACACGAGGACCTTCAGCAACATCCATACGGTGCCGCTGAGCGGCCCGAGGAACGACAGCACATTTTCGGCGCCGGCGATCGGCAACGGCTGCGGGCCTCCGAAGAACAAGGTGACGATGACACCGCTCATCGTGATCGTGTTCATGAATTCAGCGAGGAAGAACAACGCGAATCTGATGCTGGAATACTCCGTGTTGAATCCGCCAACCAACTCCTGTTCCGCCTCGACGAGATCGAACGGAGGACGATTCAGTTCCGCAGTAGCGGCGACGAGGAAGATGATGAACGGCAGTACACCAGTGGCCACCACATGCCATCGGGTGAAGCTGGTTTGGCCGGCGACGATGCCACTCGTGCTCAGGGTGCCGGCAATCAGCACGACCGTCGCCAAGCTCAGGCCCAACGCAGCCTCGTAGCTGACCATCTGTGCGGACGCACGAACGGAACCGAGCAGTGGATACTTCGAGCCCGAACTCCAGCCGGCGAGCATGATGCCGTAAACGGCGATGCTGCTGAGCGCGAGGAGCAACAGCACACCCACCGGCGGGTCGGCAAGTTGCAGCTTGGTGGCCCTGCCAAGAATCCGAACTGTGCCGTCCTTGCCGTTGGAGAAATCTCCCCCGAGCGGAATCACAGACCAGACAAGGAACGCGGGGACGAATGCGAGGTATGGCGCCAGCTTGAATACGAAGCGATCACTCTGATGCGGGACCAGATCCTCCTTGAAGAACAACTTGATGCCGTCGGCGAGGGTCTGCAGCAAACCCTTGGGGCCGGCCTTGTTGGGGCCGACCCGGTTCTGCATGAACGCGATCACCTTGCGCTCGAACCACACCATCAGCATCGTTCCGACGAGGCCGACCAGGAAGATCACGAGCACTTTGATGACGACGATCAGCACCGCGCGCACGGAGAGATCGTCGAGCAACACGTCGAGAGCAAGCATCACAAGTTCTCGATTCGCACGTCGTTGACCGCCGCGAAGCAGTCGATCAACTCACCGACGTTGGGACCCGGGTTGTTCCATGGCAGCCATGCTGTCCCGCGCATTACCGCCGGGTCGCCTACGGCACGCAAGACAACGGTGGCACGTTTGCTGATCACCTTCACCTCGACACCATCGGCGGTGCCCACACGCGCGAGGTCGAGTGGATGAAGATGAACCGCTGACCCACGCGACAGGTTCGCCAACGACGGCGAGTGTGTCGTGCCGGCGGCCTGGTCGTACATCGTGCGGCTGACGACCAGTCGCAATTCGTAGGAGTTGCGCTCGGGGGCTGCGCTATCGGGCAGCGACGCCGGGGCAATTGCGCGCGGCGGACCTGCCAGCACACCATTGGGGCTGGCGGCGATCGCAGCCGCGGTGACTGTCTCGAAACCGGGCACGTTGACGGCGATGTCGGCCGTGACATCCGCGACGATTGCGTAGTCGAGATCGGCGCCTAGCGCCTCCGCCAAACCGGCGGCGATCATCCAGTCTGGCCGCGTGCTGCCGGCGGGCGAGACCTGACGCACAACGTTGGTGACCCGTCCCTCGATGTTCGTCGTCGTGCCCACTTTCTCGCCGAAGACGCTCGCCGCCAGCACGATGTCGGCCTTGGCCGCGGATGCCGAGAGGAAGGCGTCGACGGCAATGATTCGCCTGGCCCCGGCCATGCCGCGGCGGGCGAGATCCGTGTCGGCAAAGTCGGCGAGTGGGTCGGCGCCGACCAGGACCAGGCAATCAATCTTGCCGTCGGCCGCCGCCTGCAGCGTCTCGCGCGTCGTGAGTCCGGCGGCGCCGGTGCGCATGCCGATTTGCAGAGCGCCGACAGAGTTACCGCGGCGGAACGCCGGCAACACCTTGCTGCCGGGCGCGGCGGCGAGCAGTCGGTGCAGGGCCTGCACTCCGGCCGTCGTGGTTTCGGCCAGATTGGTGCGACCGAAGACCACCACGACGCTGCCCTTGGCAAGTTGCGCCGCGACGGCAGGGTCGGCGAGGGCGTTGTCGATGGCGGCCACCTGCGAACCGGGTTCGTAGCCGATACTGCGCCATGCATAGCGGGTGAGTCCGGACTGCTTGGGCGTGAACTCGATGATGCGGCTGCGCTTGCTCTCTGCCGCCGCCCGCAAGCGCAAATAGAGGACGGGCAATTCCTCTTTCAAGTCTGGCCCGAGCAACACGATCGTGGTGGCACTCGCCGCTTCATCGATAGTGGCCCGGTCGAGCAGCAACACGTCGCTCGGAAGACCGTCACCGATCTGCGGGTACACGTTGGGGGTGCCGATCACCTCGTGAGCGAGCCGCGACCACGCATATACGTCCTCGTTGGTGCCGCGCGCTCCGCCGATGATGGCGACACTCTCCGCTCCGCCGGCAGCCTTCGCGGCGACGATCATCGCTGCCGCCTTTGATAGCGCGACACTCCACGATGCCGGACGCAACTTGCCGTCATCACGAACCAATGGCTCCAAGATGCGGTCGGAACTCTTCGCGGACTCGAAGTTGAAACGACCGCGGTCGCACAGCCAGCCGTGGTTCACCGGGTCACTGTCGACACCCATATAGCGCAGCACCTCGTCGCGACTGCTTTCGACGACGATGCGGCACCCGACCGCACATGTGGTGCACGTACTTTCCTGCTGTGACAGATCCCAGGGCCGGGCCTTGAACCGATACGGCTTGGCAGTCAGCGCACCGACAGGGCAGATCTGCACCGTGTTACCACTGAAGTAACTACTGAAGGGCTCATCGGGAAAAGTATCGATGTAGGTCTGGTTGCCGCGGTTGGTGAACGAGATGAGTGCGTCGCCCGCTACCTCGTCGGCGAATCGCGTACAACGATCGCACAAGATGCAGCGTTCCCGATCGAGATAGACAAGGTCGCTGATCGCGATCGGCTTCGCAAAGTGTCGCTTCTCCTCCAGATAGCGACTCTCGCCGGGACCATGACTGAACGCCTGGTCCTGCAGGGGGCACTCGCCACCCTTGTCGCACACCGGACAGTCGAGCGGATGGTTGGCGAGAAGCAGTTCCAGAATACCTTCCTGCGCCTGCCTGGCATTGGCCGACTCGGTCTCCACCGCCATGCCGGCCACCACCGGCACCATGCACGAAGGTTGCAGCATCGGCCCGCGGCCAGTGTCGACGTCGACCAGACACATGCGGCACATCCCGACAGGGTTCATCCGCTCGTGATAACAGAAGTGCGGAATGTACTCGCCGGCTTTGCGAGCAGCGGCGATCACCATCTCGCCCTTGGTGCTGATCACCTCTCGTCCGTTGATCTTCAGCCGAACCTCATTGGGATCGACCACCGCTTGCTGAACGTCGTCATCCGTGGTCATCAGCAACTCCCGCCGAGACTGGGATCAACTTGCGTTTGATCAGCCGTGCCTCGAACTCGTCGCGGAACAGCGTGAGCGCCGAATGAACCGGCACGTACGCCGAAGGTCCGACGAAGCAGATGGTGGTCATGCGATAGGGGAAAGGCACCGCTTCGATTCCCTGGCCGGCGCTCGACGCGTGCGGAAAGGCACCGGGGCAAATGGTCGCGCCGACTTCCAACAGCTGATCGAGGTCGCGAGCTGTGCCCCGCCCAGCGACGACACGCTCGAGAATACGTTCGAGCCAGGTGGCACCCTCGCGGCAGGGCACACACTTGCCGCACGATTCGTGCGCATAGAAGCGGGTGAGCGTCAGTGCAGCGGCAGGAATGTCGGTCGTCTCGTCCATCACGATCACCGCACCGGAGCCGAGCATGCTGCCGGCGGCGGAAACAACCTTGGCCTCGAAGGGCAAGTCGAGCTGATCAGGAAGGAACCAAGGTGCCGAACCGCCACCGGGCACGAAGGCCTTCAATTGGCGGCCGCCGCGGATGCCCTGGCAGAACTCGTCGCCGTAGAGCAGGTCGCGAAACGTCGTCGTGCCATTGATGATCTCGTAGACACCAGGTCGGCGGACATGTCCGGAGACGGCAACCATGCGGGTGCCCGGCGAGGTCTCTGTTCCGATGGCCGTGTACTCGGCGGCGCTGTGGGTGAGCAGCCACGGCAGATTGGCCAGCGTTTCGACATTGTTGACGATCGTCGGCTTGCCGTAGAGGCCGACGGCGGCCGGAAAGTACGGCGGCTTGAGGCGCGGCATACCCCGGTTGCCTTCCAGCGACTCGATGAGCGCAGTTTCCTCGCCGACCACGTAGGCGCCGGCACCCCAGTGCAACACGATGTCGACACTGAAATGGCTACCGAGAATGCTGCGGCCGATGTAGCCGGCGGCGTAGGCCTCGTTGAGCGCGGTTGCCACCCGCTCCTGGGCGAGCGCCATCTCGCCGCGGATGTAGAGGAAGCATTGCGACAGGCCTGCCGCGTAACAGGCGATCAGGCAACCTTCGATCAACTGGTGCGGATCGCGCTCCATCAGTAAGCGGTCCTTGTAGGTGCCTGGTTCGCTCTCATCGCCATTCACCACCAGGTACCGCGGCCACACGCCGGCAGGTGTGAGGCCCCATTTCGTACCCGCCGGAAACCCGGCCCCACCACGGCCGAGAACCGTCGCCGCCTTCACTTCGTCGAGCACCTGTGCCGACGTTCGCGACAAGGCCGAGCGCAAACCGGCGTAACCCCCGGTGGCCAGGTAACGCTCGAGCGTGTAGCCGTCTTCGTACTGGAAGCGCGAAGTAACGATGCGCGGACGGTGCGCGTCGTCGATGAAACCCGGGGCCCAGGGGTAACTACTCATGTCGCCATCCACCGCGGAGCACCTTCGACATCGTCGGGTGGGACCGCCCCGACCGCGCGATCAACAGGAATGCTCTGCCGCACTTGCGCAAGGACGCCGTGGGGCGGTATCTCTCCGTCGAGAAGACCCTCTGCCAGGTCGTCCAGGAAACGATCGAGCTGTTCGTGCGTCACCCGATAGCGATAGCGATAATTCGCCTGCAGGCAGGGCGCTTCGGTGCACGCGGCCTGGCATTCGGCGCGCTCAAGTGTGAACAGGCCATCGGGTGTGGTGCCACCGACCTTGATTCCAAGCTTGTGCTCGGCGTGTTCGATCAGTTGCTCGGCACCCATCAGGGCGCAACTCATCGTCGAGCAAATGTTGATCAGGTACTTCCCGACCGGATGCATTTTGAACATCTCGTAGAACGTGCACGTACCGAGCACTTCCGCCGAGGTCGCACCGACCAGCTCCGCGATGTGTGCGATGGCCTCGTGTGTGATGTATCCGTTCTGCTGCTGTGAAACGTGCAGCAGCGGAATGATCGCCGAGCGAGGCTTCGGGTAGCGGGCGATGATTTCCTTGGCCAAGACCTCGTTGGCGTCGTTGAGTCGACTCATCTGTCGACCTCTCCGAGCACAGGATCGATCGATGAGATGATCGCGACTGCGTCCGCAATGAGTCCGCCGCGCATCATGTGCGGCAGGCACTGGATGTTCACGAACGATGGTGCCCGCACGTGCAAGCGATAGGGCGTGGCCGACCCGTCGCTGGCGATGTAGCAGCCGATCTCGCCTCGCGGACTCTCGATTGCGACATAAACCTCGCCCGCGGGCACCTTGAAGCCCTCGGTGAAGAGCTTGAAGTGGTGGATCAGCGCCTCCATGCTCTCGTCGATACGAGCGCGCGGTGGCGGTGTGACTTTCTTGTTCTGTATGCGATAGTCGCCACCGGGCATGCGATCGAGGATCTGGTGAACGAGGCGAATGCTCTCGCGCACCTCGTTGAGACGAATCGAGTAGCGATCGAATGCGTCGCCGTAGCTGCCGACGATCACGTCGAACTCGAGCTCGTCGTAATGTAGGTACGGCTGTCCGCGGCGCAGGTCCCATGCGATTCCGGTGCCACGCAACGTCGGCCCGGTGGCGCTGAGCGCAATTGCCTCCTGGGCGGTTATCACCCCGACTCCTTGCAACCGCTCGCGCCAGATCGGCTGACCGGTCATCAAGACGTCGTATTCCGCCAAACGTGGAGGAATCAGCTCGAGCAACCGTAGTACGTCGTCGCGCCAGCCCGCTGGTAGGTCGGCAGCTACTCCACCCGGACGTATGAAGTTGTGATTCATGCGCAGGCCGGTGACTTTCTGGAAGAAGCGCAGCACCTCCTCGCGTTCGCGCCAGCCGTAGATCATCATGCTCACGGCACCAAGGTCCATGCCGTTGGTGGCCAAGAACAGCAGGTGCGAGGACATGCGGTTCAGTTCGCTCAACAACATTCGCATCCAGACCGCACGCTCTGGGATATCGCCCTCGATGCCGAGAAGTTTTTCGGTCGCCAGCGAGAAGACAAGCTCGTTGTTCAACGGACTCACATAATCCATACGAGTGACATTGGTGCCACCCTGCATAAAGGTGAGCGACTCCGCTGTCTTCTCCATACCCGTGTGCAGGTAACCGATGATCGGCTTGCAACGCAGCACGGTTTCACCCTGCAGTTCGAGCATCAGTCGTAACACGCCGTGCGTGCTGGGATGCTGCGGGCCCATGTTGATGATCATGGTTTGATCTTCAGACGGGTCTTCCGGCAGGTCTCCGAGCTTGGCGACCTCCGCCTCGCTCATTCGTAATACCGCTCCGACCTCGCGCATCAGTTCGCGGGCTGTGAGCACGCCGCGCGGCCGCAGACCTTGCGCGGGCTCGTTTCCGCCCTCGATCGCAGCCAGTATGTCGGTAGTGCTCATCGAGGAACTCGCCTGGCAGCGAAGTCGCCACTGAATTGCACCGGAATGCTTCCCTGGTCGTAGTCCTTGCGCAGTGGAAACCCCTGCCAGTCCTCGGGCATCAAGATGCGCGTGAGATCGGGATGGTCGATGAAGACGATTCCGAACATGTCGTACACCTCGCGCTCCATCGCTTCACTGCCCGGGTAGATGTCGAACAGCGATGCGATGTTGGCGTCGTCGGTAGGCACCTGCACTCGCACCCGTACGCGTTCGCGCCGCGCGATCGACAGCAGGTTGACGACAACTTCAAACCGCTCGGCCACGACCCCCTCGGGCAGCACTCGCGAACCGGGGCCGCTCGGGTAGGTCAGATAGTCGACAGCGGTCAGATCGACAAGCATCGTGAACGAATCTGCGCACAGTGCACGCATGGAGGCGAAATACTCGGCGCGGTGCGGAAAGACGACTCGTTGCCCGCGACTGTTGGCGGCGACTACATCATCCACTTCAGGCTTGGCCGGCTCGGGCATGGTTATCGCGGTCCCAACACCACGGACATCGGCTGCGCCCCGGCGGGACTCTCGGTGACGTGCAAGTTGGCGCCGGCTCCGCTGGCGGCGCGTCGCTTCAACAGCTCACCGTCTTCGATCTTCTGGTGAAGTGTCTCGATTGCATGGATCAACGTCTCGGGCGTGGGCGGACAGCCCGGCGCGTACACATCCACCGGCACCACCTGATCGACGCCCTGCACGATTGCGTAGTTGTTGAACATGCCACCGCTGCTCGCGCAGACGCCCATACTGATCACCCACTTCGGTTCCATCATCTGGTCGTAAACCTGTCGCAACACCGGGGCCATCTTCTGGCTCACGCGCCCGGCCACGATCATGATGTCGGCTTGGCGCGGCGAAGCCCGAAAGACCTCCATGCCGAAGCGGCTGATGTCGTAGTGCGCGGCACCGGTCGCCATCATCTCGATCGCGCAGCAGGCAAGACCGAATGACGCCGGCCACGAACTACGGCTACGTGCCCACCCGATCAGGTCCTCGAGCTTGGCCGTGATTGCGTTGTGAGGTATTCCGCCAAACCCATCGGCCCTGATGTCCGCTATCAGGTTCATGCGACTTCTGTCGCTGCCACTTCAGCCTCACGACCATCGCGGCCGACAACACGCACGTTGACCGCCGGTACATTCGCGGCCGCCGTCTGCTGTTGCAAGGCGCGGTGTTGTGCGACCGGGCCCCAGTCGAGAGCACCGCGCGCGACGACATAAACGAAGGCGGCGAAGAACACTCCCGTGAAGGCCAGCATCTCCCAGAGCGCGTACGAGCCGAGAAAACGCCTGTCGACGGCGAACGGGTAGATGAAGATCAATTCGATGTCGAACATGATGAACAGCATGGCAACGACGTAGAAGGTGACCGGAAAGCGATCTGGTGGCTCGCGGCTGGGCACGATGCCGCACTCGTAGGGTGCCGACTTGGCGGCCGACGGACGCCGCGGAGCAAGCAAACCCGAAGCGAAGAAACTCAGCGCACCGAAGAGCGCCGCCAGAACGAGCAGGCAGACAACCGGCAGATATTGACCCATCGGGTCACGCCCCCGCCGGCAGCGCCTTGGCCGACCGGTTCTCCATCACGCGCCGGTCACGAGTGTGCAACAGCCAGCACAGCAGCAGCAGGATCACCAGGGAGGAGATGCAGATGATCGCCGCCGGAACCCGCTTCGAGCCCGTATCGCGGATCATGTACACGTATTCGTGGGGACGACTGGTGTCGATCACGGCCCGCGCCGGTGCCCGACCAGGTTCGGTGCGCTGAGGAACGAGCGGCGCGACCTCGACCAATACATAGTGAGGCTTGTGGAAGAAGGCGACGAAGTCGACCTTGCCGTCGAAGAGAATCGGGGTGCGCTGGCCCCCGATGTCGAAGACATTGACCACCTGGAACTCGCCGGCGGCAAAGGTCTTGGTTTCCTCCACGAGCACTCCACCCGCGGAAGCCGCCTGTTGGAAGCTCGGCAACGCGGAGTCGAGCTTCGCCCACCCCTGCTCGGTCAGCAGCGTTTCAATACTTCCGGCGTCGGCGGCGACATCGTCGGTGGCTGTGAACGGCGACTCGAGTAAGCCCAACTCGGACAACGCGGTGTATTCACGAACGATCGTCTTGCCCGCCACCGGCTGCCAGCTGGGTTCTTCGCCGAGCAGACCCTTGCTGTATGTCCACCACGTGGCTCCCATGATGAACATCCATCCGGCAAGTGCCGCCAGCGCCACCAAGAAACCCAAACGTGCTCCGAGGTTGGTGCCGAGGATCAGATAGACGCTGCCGCAAAGAGTTCCGACCGCGATGATCACGATGAGGATTCCGCGCAGTTCGGGTTCCCAGTTGATTGCCAGCAGCGCGCTCATCTACAGACCCCGCACATACTCGACGATGGCCTTGATCTGTTCGTCGCTGAGCAGATGCCCGAACCCGGGCATGCGACCTGTGCCCTGGCTCTGCACGCCGTAACGAGCACCGTTCTTGGAACCGGCCTTGATGAAAGTGATCATGTCCTGCTCGCTGGCGAAGTGTGTGTTGGTGGCGCCACCGGTGAGATTCCAACCGAACGCGCCCTGGGCATCGACGCCCGGTTGCCCGTAGCTCCAGCCGGGCGTGTGGCAGCGTGCACAGCTGTAAGCGCCGCTGGCGATGTCGAGGTTGAACAACGCCTCGCCCTCGCTGGCGCCGGGGTTGGCGGCCTGATAGCGCTCGACAGCAGCTTGTATGTCGTCGCGGGTGGCTTGCGGCAACACGCCGCCATCACACACGAAAGGGTCGGCCTTGTTCACGAAGGCATCGTCGGTGATGCAGCCTTCCGGCGGGAGTTGGATGCTCTTCATATACACGAGCAGGGTTTCGATGTTCTGCTCCGTCATCGGCCCACCGCCAGGCGCACCCCACGCCGGCATTGGCGAAAACGGTCGCCCGTAGTTGAGGATGAAACGCACCTCCTCCTGGCTATAGCGATAGAAGATCGTGTTCAGCGCCGGCGCATACCACGAAACGACGGTGACCTTGCCGGTGGTATCGGTGATCGGGTAGGGCGCCGCGGCACCGGCTCCGCTCATGCCACCGTGGCATCCTGCGCAGTTGAAGCCGCCATCGGCAGTGGTGGCGAACAACTCCTCGCCCCATCCGCGGAACTGTGCTTGCTTGGCATCGACAGCGCCGGCCTGGCGACCGGGTTCCAGCACCCAATAGAGCGGAAGGCCGATCACCATCGTGATCAGCATCAGCACACCCAGAAACTGCATTCGCTCGAGGCGGGAACCTTCCAGCTTGTCGTCGTCGTAATAAACCTTGCGGTTGGGAGCGACTTCGGCTTCGGAGCCCAACTCGCGGCGGGCAACCGACTTGCTCAGAAAGAAGTACGTGATCCAGCCGATGCTGATGAGGGTGAAAATCACCCAACCGACGGTCACGGTAGTCAGTGCGGTCATCCGTGGCCCCCGGTACCGCTGAGACAATGTGGCCCCTCGGCCTCCTGGCCGGTGGTGTTGGTTCCGATCGGCGCGCCGGCGAACACAGTGGATGTGTCGACAACGACGTCGCCCGAGGGCGAGACGGTAACCGCGAAATGGTCCATGCCGCGCGGTGCAGGGCCACCCTTCTTCTCGCCGACTCGGTTGTACTGCGACCCGTGGCATGGACACTCGAACCACTGACTGCTGTTGCATTGCGGCACACGGCAACCGAGATGCGGGCACTTCTGATACATGGCGATGACGCCGCTCTCCATGCCACCGATCAACTGCGCGTACTCCTTCACACCTTTTGCCTTCGGCAATGCTTCCGACGGGTAGACGGTGACATAAGAACGAGCGTTGGATGCGTAGAAGAAGCCACCGCTACTGCGGATCGTGCCCAGAATCTCATCGAGTTTGCCCAGGTTCACCTTGCCACCGAACACGGGGGCCGATGTCGGCCACAAGAACGCTATGCACGCGAGTCCGAACGTCGCCAGGCTGGTGCTCATCAGCGTGACGCTGGCACGGTTGAGAAATTGGCGGCGGTTGAAGCCGACGTCCTCATCGTCGGGCGGTATCCAGATCATCGGCGATCCGCCGGCGCCGGCGACCAGCGCCGAACTGCGAGCCGCAACTGCAGCGCGTTCGACGGCGCGCCCGGTCGGGGCGACGGGGATATCGATCTCGGCGTCTCTGTCGCGGCGAATCGTCTCCCGGCTCAGCGCACCCGCACCGCGCACATCACTGCGACGAGCAGCGGTGAGCATGACGATGGCGGCCAACACCGTGATCGCGGCGACAGCGATGGCAATGACAGCAGAGGAACTCATGACGACAGCAACCTCACAGTTCGAAGAAGAGTCCGTCACGCCACGGGAGCGTGAAGTTGAAGCCAGGACCGCGGAAGAACGAACCGATGATCACGAGTACCGCCCAGAACATGAGATGCACGGTCATCAATGAGGTCGCGAACTTGCGATCTTCGGGCTTGTTGGAAGGGTTCTTGTCGATGTACGGCGCGAGTATGAGCATGATCAGGCCGACGCCAGGAATGGTGACGCCGGCGATCATCGGGTGGAACATCGTCAACAACTCCTGCAAACCGAGGAAGTACCAGGGCGCCTTCGACGGGTTGGGCGTCTTGTTGATGTCGGCCTGCTGCAGCAGTGGCGCGTTGACGAACACCGAGAAGAAGAACGTGAAAGACATGCAGGCCAATGCCGCGACGAACTCGACGGCTAGCAGGTGTGGCCAGGTGTGCACCTTGTCGACGGGCGTGGCCTTTACGTCTTGAATGCTGCCGCTCTTGACGACGGTGAGCAGCCGCTGGGTGTTGCCACCAGGCCCGGTGCCAAGTGGGCCGCCGCCGGTCGGTGCCGCGGTCACGACGCTGGATACCTTCTCCTGAACTGCAACCGCGCCGCCGGACGACGGTGCATCGGTCGAGTCGGCGGAGCCGGCGGACTGAACGCGTGCCGCCTGCGCCCGCTTGAGGAGGTGTTCGGGGATCTCGGTCATCAGAGCGGCCCCGAGATTCCGCCGTCTTTGCGGACTCGCCAGAAGTGAATCGCCATGAAGATCACGATCACGAACGGCAGCATCAACACGTGTAGTACGTACCATCGCAACAATGTGTCGCCGCTGATCTCCTTGCCGCCGAGCAGCACGAATCGCACCTGTTCACCGATGACGGGGCTGTAACCCATCATGTTGGTTCCCACCGTCACAGCCCATAGCGCCAACTGATCCCACGGCAGTAGGTAGCCGGTGAAGGAGAGCAACAGGGTGAGCATCAAGAGCACCACACCGATCACCCAGTTGAATTCGCGGGGTGGCTTGTACGCGCCGTGGTAGAAGACGCGGGCCATGTGCAAGAACACGGTGAGCACCATCAGGTGCGCACCCCACCGATGCATGTTGCGCACGAGCAGGCCGAACGCGACCGACGTATGCAAGTTGGAGATGTCGTTCCATGCCTGCACATCGGTTGGTCGATAGAAGAACATCAAGAAGATGCCAGTGACCGTCAGCAGGATGAACAGGAAGAAACTGAGTCCTCCGAGACAGAGCGTGTAACTGACCTTGACCGCGTGACGCTTCACCTTCACCGGGTGCAGGTGATAGAGCACAGAGTTCATCACCACATAGCTGCGGTTGCGCGGACTGTCCGTGTAACCCTTGCGGAAGATGCTGCCCGGCCGGAAGATGCTTGCCCAGGCCTGGCTGCCCTGAACGGAGTCGACCATCTTGGTGACTCGATCCTTCAAGGTCGGGCGGGGTGTCTCGTCGAGAATCTTGGCCATCGTTGTTTCCTCAGAGCCTCAGGCCGTAGGCATAGCCGTGGCTGTTGGTGCGGGTGTGGGAGTCGCCCGAAATCGTCGGCGAACCAACCTTGCCCATGATGATCACGCCGGTCGGGCAACGGTCGACGCATAGTTGGCAACGAGTGCAAATGTCGTCGTCGATGATGAACACAACGTTATCGCTGGGATCGATCCCGGGGCGCTCGGTGCCGGTCGCCTCGGCGATGGCATTGGGCGAGACCATGTGAATGCACTTCCACGGGCAGATGTCGACGCAGCCCTCGCAGAGGATGCACTCGGTCTGATCAATGTGGATGAACTGCTTCGGCTTGACGGCCTTGGACAAGTAGTCGGCATCGACCTCGACGAGCGAGTATTCGTCGGTGTACGGCATCATCGGCGGGTTGGCGTCGGTCTTGGCCATCGTCAGCTCTTCTTCACCAACGGACGTCCGAAGGTGCTTGTCGCCAGTTCGGCACCGGGCTTCTCGTCGCCGCGCCGCTGCCACTTGCCCCACAGGAAGATGACGAGCCCGAAGTACCACACGTGAATCATCACGACGACGATGTCGCGCACAGCCTCGTACGACATCGTGAACGGGAATGGTCCGCCGAGCACCTTCGGTTTGAGCAGATCGAACGGGCCGTAAATGACGAGGCTCTTGTTCCACCCCAACTCTTTGTCGGCGTGATCGATGAACTGGTGAGGCACGACACCGAACGCCAAGAACATGACACCGAACGCGAAAACAGCAGCCAGCATCGCTTCACCCCACGATGTGGGCGTGCCCTTGGGCCGGCGTTTCGAGTAAGGAATCGCCAGCAGCGCGAGACCGGTCGACAAGAAGAACGAAAAGAGAAACGCGAAGTTGACGCCGGGCCAGTGCAAGACGTTGGTTTCGAATGCAATTGACAACGCGCGTGTCCCCTCTCCTCGTGAACTGCCGGTTTCCTCGTGAACTGCTGCACAAACTGTAGCCACCGGAGCCCCGGTCGGTACCAGTTCCCGCTCTGGTTCACAATTCTCGCTCTGGTCTAACACGCGACGCCGATTCCGACGACTTGGTTGTGAACTCGTGCATTGACGACCGTTACGCGGGGATTTACCTCACTCGCCCTTCGGCCGTCTATCGTGGAAACCCGTGACCGAGATTCCCGAGCACCTGCTCAAGCGCAGCAAGGAACGTCGCGGTGAGAGCGGGGCGGCGGCGACCACGGGCGCGGCCGTCGCGACTACCCAAACCGCTGCCGCCGTGGCCGCAACCGCGCCAGCGGGGAAGGCCGCCCGCACGGAGTCGGCCGCACCTGCCGGCCCGCCGCCGACCAAGCCCGACACCGCTGTCGTAGTCGCGTACAAGGCGCGCAAGAAGATTCCTGCGTGGGCAATGGTCACGCTCAGCATCTTGCCGGTCTGGGCGTTCATGTACGTGCGGGCGCTGCAACCGGTCACGGCGCAAGCGCAGGGTCCCCTCGGCGAGGGCGCCGCAGTCTTTGCCTCTTGTTCCAGCTGCCACGGGGCGGCGGGCGAAGGTATCGGCACGGCCTACGCGTTCAAGGACGGCGCTGTGATGGCCACGTTTCCGCACATCGAGGATCAACTGCGTTGGGTCAAGTACGGCACCGAGGCCTACGTCGCGGCCGGCGTGGAGATCTACGGCGACCCCAACCGTGAGGGCGGGGCCCGTATCGCCGGCGCCAGCGGCGGGGTCATGCCGGCGGCGGCGGCGGCGCTCGGACTCACCGATGTCGAAATTCTTGCCGTCGTCTGCCACGAGCGCTACACCCTCGCCGGTGGCGATGTGACCGGCGTCGAATACGAGAAGTGGTGCGGCGAGACCAGCGAGATCTTTCTTGCACTCGAGGCGGGTACCGCGACATTCGCGAATGTCCACGAACAGTTCGAAGGTGTGCTGCAGATCGGTGAGGCTCCGTTGGCCGGCACCGCTGCCGATGTCTGAACCAGCGACTACGACCGAGGTTCTGGTCATCGGCGGTGGACCCGCTGGAGCAGCCGCCGGCTACTGGCTCGCACGCCAGGGGCACGCAGTCACGATCGTCGAACGAAAGACGTTTCCGCGCGAGAAGACATGCGGCGATGGGCTGACGCCGCGGGCCGTGCACCAACTCGACGAGATGGGCTTGACGACGCAACTCGCTCGCTACCACCGCTACAACGGTTTGCGCGCGACGGGCATGGGACGGGAACTGGAACTGCAGTGGCCCAGCCACCCGATCTATCCGCAACACGGATACGTGGTGCGCCGTCGTGAGCTGGATCAGATGGTGGCGCAGAACGCCGTCGCGGCCGGCGCAACGCTGCTAGTCGGCCATGAGGCCGTGCAGCCGATCGTCGAACGCGGCTTCGTGCGCGGTGCCACCGTGCAAACGTCGGCCGGGACGACGGTCGAGATCAATGCCAAGTACGTCGTCGTCGCCGATGGCGCCAACAGTCGCTTCGGTCGCGCGCTTGGCACGTTCCGCACGCGCGAGTGGCCCTACGGCACGGCAATTCGTACCTACTGGCCGTCACCGCGTCACGCCGAGCCCTGGATCGAATCGGCACTCGACGTCAAGGACCGCAATGGCAACCCGATGCCCGGCTATGGCTGGATCTTTCCGGTGGGCGACGGCACCGTCAACATCGGGGTCGGTCTGCTGAGCACGTTCCGCGACTTCAAGAGCGTCAACACCACTCACCTACTCGATGCCTATGCACATCAGGTCGCCGATCGTTGGGAGATCGACCCTGGCAAGCCGGAATGCAAGGCGACGAGTGGACGAATACCGATGGGAGGTTCAGTGGGGCCAAAGGCGGGGCCGAGCTATCTCGTCGTCGGTGATGCCTCGGGCAGCGTCAACCCGTTCAACGGGGAAGGCATCGACTACGCCTACGAGACCGCTCACATGGCCGCGCAGGTACTACACGAAGCACTGGTGACCGACGATCCGACGCTGCTCCAGAATTACTCGCAGATGCTCGACGACGAGTACGGCGACTATTTCAAGGTGGCCAGACTGTTCGCGCGTGTGATCGGTAGGCCCGCGCTGATGCGCGAGCTCACCCGTGCGGGAATGCACAGCCGAACGCTCATGGAGTGGGTATTGCGAATCATGGCCAACCTGTTGCGACCCGACGAACTGGGCCCGGCAGAGCTCGCTTACAAGGCAGCCGCCAGGATCGTCAGCCTGGCTCCGAACGCCTGAACGACGCGCCCGCCGACTTCAGAGTGTCGCCAGCAACGCCGAAGGGGCGATGCTCATCGCTTCGGTCGCCGCCGACCTTGGCAGCAACAGACACGCAGCTTCGGCACGGTCGGCCCACTCGCGAGCAACGGTGATCGAAGCAGCAATACCACCGTTGGAGCGCACGATGGCCAGCGCCTTGTCCTGCTCGACGGCGTCAAGTGGGCGACCCAACAGTGACAGCAACTCAACGGCGGCTATCCCGCCGGCTTGCAGCGTGCGCAACACTGGCAATGTGTAAACGCCCTCGACCATGTCGTGTCCGGCCGGCTTACCCAACTGCTCTTCGGTGGCGGTGATGTCGAGCACGTCGTCGACGATCTGGAACACAATCCCGAACGCCTCGCCGTATTCGGTCAGTGCATCGATCAACGGCCGCTCGAGCTCGGCGACCAGTCCACCGATGCGAGCCGCGGTCGAGAACAACGAGGCGGTTTTGCCGCTGATGCTCGACAGGTAGCTGGCCTCGGGACGGGCCGAGTTGTAGGTGTGCCGCAGCTCCTCGATCTGTCCCTCGCACAAACGACCGATCGTGCGGGCCAGCAGACCCGCCACCTCGGTGCCCAGTGATGCCGCAATCTCAGACGCTCGCGAGAGCAGGAAGTCGCCGGCGAGGATCGCCTGCAGATTGCCCCACTTGGCGTTCACCGTGTCGACACCGCGCCGAGTATGAGCCTCGTCCATCACGTCGTCGTGGTAAAGCGAACCGGTCTGCACGAGCTCGCACGAAATCCCGCCCTGCACCGCCCTTTCGAGCAATTCGGCATCGGTAGCGCCTGCCACCTGCGACGCCACGACTGTGAGCACAGGCCGCAATCGCTTACCACCAGCGACGATGAGGTGCGAC
>JACQZX010000146.1 GCA_016213665.1 Actinomycetota bacterium
ACCCTCGGAGTTGGGGATGACCACCGTGTCGCCTGCCTCATAGACGGCGACGACAGAGTTGGTTGTGCCGAGATCGATTCCGACTGCCTTGGCCATGGTGAGTTGCTCCTGTGTTTGGGGGATAGATGTTGAGCGGTGTACACGCAAGTCTAAGGGCCGCAAACCCGGTACTACAACTAACCGCCTAGAAAACCTGAGCGTAAGCGACTCAAGTTTCGTTCGTGCGGTGGGGGTCAGTAGGCGAGGTAGTAACCGACCATGTCCACGACGAGGTGTGTGGTGGTCTGGAAGTCGACCTGGAAGCCTCCGTCGTTGATGCCCAGAACGACGATCGCCGCGTTAGCGGTGTCTCCAAGCGTGGCACCAACGTTGACACTGGAGACGGTCGGTTCTGGGATACCCGTCGGCCACACGGTGATGAAGCCGGCCTGCGACGATGCTGTCAGCGTTAGGTTCAGGACGACGGCTGCGGCAATGCCATAAGCGGGGCCTACTGACGTCGACCCAACTTGTTTTTTCATTAGGCCGTTCTTCAGCCATGGGTTGGCGCCGCCAAATCGTGAATCGGCGATTCGGCGCGACGAGATCGGTACGAACAACCCGTCGTATCCCACGTCAACCGATTCGTCGGTGAACCAACCAACGACGTCGATAATCAAATCGCCGCCCGCATTGTTGAAAATCGTTACCTTGCCATCGGGACCAACTGGAGAAATCACGAAGTTCGCCCGCGTGCCGCCACTGACCACATTCAGGTTCGAAGCATCGGGCAGCGCTGTTCCCCCGGGATGCACCGTGAGAAAGCCGGTGGCCAGACTTCTAGTGGCGGTCAGGTTGAAGGCGACGGCCGACACGCCGCTCGCGGGAATACCAGCGGTGCCCGTGAGTTGCACATCTACCGAGCCACCCGATGGGATCGGCGTCATTGGAAGACCTTGGCCTTGCCGTGTGTCGACGATGCGCAACGGCTCGAGCGGCTGGAAACGACCGCCCGAAACGGGCAGATCGGTACGTAAGTAGTAGCCGAGCACATCAACGATCAAGTGAGCCGATGCGTAGGTGTACAGCGAGATTCGACCGCCTTGACCAAGTTCGACTGTCACTAGATTGGGTACAGCCTCACCGTCGCTGCCGTAATTCAAAGATGAGACCGTGGGCAGCGCAGCTCCGGTGGGCCATACCGTGACGAAGCCCGCAGCAACCGAGGCGGCCGCGGTGACATTGAGGACGACGGAAACCACGGATCCGTCGTTTGGCACTCCACCAAACCCCGCCACCTGCACGTCCACGGTTCCATCGCTACCGGGCTTGACTTGCGGCGCACCGATGCCCTTGCGTGTGTCGAGTATCCGCGTAGGCGAGAGCGACACGAGCGAACTCATCGGCAATGCTGGTGGCTGCGGCGCAACGCCGTAAGGATCGTCGAACACCTGCATACGGACGCCCGACAATGAGTCGCCTCGATAGAACAGGACATCACCGCTCACCATTAGGAAAAACTCGGCACCGACCCCAGAATTGACATCGGCGGAGCCATCGACTCCGAAAAAGTAGTCGACAGTGAAGTCCGGGTAGAACGCCCATAACAATGATCCCATCGACACCAGCACTCTGCCCGTACCATCGACATCCAAGTCAAGGATTGGACCTCCTAGAACCTCGGTGTCGAGAAGCTGTCCGCTCGCCGAGTAGCGGCTTATCGTGCTCAACGAACCGGACACACCGGAAAGCCACGTGCCCGTTGGCTCGGCCGCCAGTTGTCCGCACGGACCAGTCAGTTCGAGCATCCCTCCGTTGCCGAAGCCGGGCTCAGGAGCCAGCGAGGCGGTCAGCGCGAAGATCTGACACGAGACCCCTTGGGAGGAGTTGATCTGCACAAGAACACGACCATCGGCAAGAACGAGCGCGTCTTGTACAAACCTGGTCGAATTGAGCGGTGGCGTGGCGACGACCAGCGCCGACCACACGAATCCGTTGGGCTCCAACACTCGAGCCTCGAGCCCCGCCATCGTAGAACCGGTAAGAATCACCCGCCCATCAGCGAGTGCAACCACACGCACGACCGATCGCCGCAGCTCGGTCCCAGTCGGTGACGGGGGAGGTAGCACCAAGACGGGTTCCGGAAGGCTGACCGTCGTTCCCGCCTTGTTCACAACCGCGTACGACCTAGGATCGGCGTTCACGACGTAGAACGAGCCGCCAACGACAATAGATCCATCCTCTCGCACCGCGAGATCGCGGGGCGTTGCGTGGATCTGCGGGTCGAACGTGAGCACTCCGTTCACTCCAAACGATGTGTCCCGTTCGCCGTCGAAGCGGTATTTCACTACTCCAGCGACTGGACCTGAGAAGGCCAAGTAGATGCTGCCAAGGGCATCGTCGGTAGCGGCGACGACGGACGAGTTGGGAAGTGGCAACCCCAGAGGACCAAGACCTCCGCCACTGGTGAGGGCTCCGGTGTCGTGCACGATGCCGCCGACTCCGAAATGTGCCGACGGGTCACCGTCGTTGGCGTTTGCCGTCACAGGAACGAACAGCACAAAGGCAGCAACGCTCTCCAAAACCACCAACAGCGACGTCAGTCGCCTGACAACGCCGCCCATGCCTTCGACCTCCCTTTCCTGCACGCTACCGCAGGGCCCCGATCACGCCCAGTCGAGGATTACCTTGCCGCACTCGCCGTGTTCGACGATTGCAAACGCTTCCTCGAAGCTCTCGGCAGGGAAACGGTGGGTGACGATGCCGGTCACGTCGAGGCCGCTCTGCAGCATGGCCGCCATCTTGTACCAGGTCTCGAAAATTCGTCGGCCGTAGATGCCCTGGATCTCGAGGCCCTTGAAGATCACGTCGTTGACATCTAGCGTCATCGGTCCGGCTGGTATGCCGAGCACGGCGATGCGGCCGCCGTGGTTCATCGCGTCGAGCATCTGGTTGAAGGCCGCTTCGGCACCCGACATCTCCAGCCCGACGTCGAAACCTTCGCACATTCCCAGCTCGGCCATCACCGGCGCCAGCGACTCGGTGCGCACGTCGACCACTCGGCTGGCCCCGTGAGCGGCCGCCATGTTCAGGCGATACGGGTTGACGTCGGTGACCACGACATGCCTGGCACCGATGTGGCGCACGATCGCGGCCGCCATCACGCCAATCGGGCCGGCGCCCGTGATCAGCACGTCCTCGGCCACGACGTCGAAACGCAACGCCGTGTGGGTGGCATTGCCCAGTGGATCGAGAACGGCAGCTACGTCGTCGCCGATATGCGGCGGGACAACGAACACGTTTTGAGCGGGGATGACGACATAATCCGCAAACGCCCCCGGTCGTGTGACACCGACGCCGGTGTGATTGTGGCAAAACTCGCGCCGCCCGCCCTTGCAGTTACGACAGTGCCCGCAGGTGACGTGACCCTCACCGGCGACGCGTTGACCGATCTGCAATCCCTTGACACTGGTTCCCAGTGAAGTGATTTCACCCATGAACTCGTGCCCGACCACCATCGGCACCGGAATCGTCGCCTGCGCCCACGCATCCCAGTGATGGATGTGCAGGTCGGTGCCACATATCGATGTCTTGCGCACGCGAATCAGCACGTCACCCTCGCCGGGTTC
>JACQZX010000147.1 GCA_016213665.1 Actinomycetota bacterium
GCCGAGACGGCGTGAACTGTTGTGTCAGCCACCGGAAGCCAACTCCTTTGTCGAGTCACTGTCGTTCAGGTCATGGTCGTGCAAGTCGCCGTCGTTCGGGTCGGGGTCGTAGTCGCTCGCGTCGGCGACCGACGGTTCGAGAACCCAGCCGAAGGAACCGAGCAACACGATCAGCGCCCCGACAATGGACAGTGTGCGGTCGAAGATCACGCCGTAGGCAATGATCGGCAGACCGAGCGCGAGCACGATCGGCCAGTACGACGGCGACGGCAGATGAATATGCGAGTCCGCGCCAGCTTCCAGCTCGGCGTGCACTTGCTCGGCGGTCTTCACTTGCACCAGGGTCACGCCACCGGGGCCCTCGACTTCCTCGTACTTGCGATGGAAGAACTCGTCGAGAGCATGCACCGTCGGGATGCTGTCGAAGTTGTGTTCCTTCGGCGGGCTGGCGGTCATCCACTCGAGCGTGCGTGCATCCCACGGGTCAATCGGCGCCTTCTCCGGCTTGCGAGCCGTGACGAATACGTTGATCACAAACAGCAGGACACCCGTGGCAATCGTGAATGACCCCCACGTTGCAACCTGGTTCCAGAACCCGAGATCGAACGGCCCATCGCCGGTCAGCTTCTCGGGCCACACCACCATGCGGCGAGGTTGGCCCTGCATGCCGAGGATGTGCATCGGGGCAAAGGTGAGGTTGACACCGATGAACATCAGCCAGAAGTTCCACTTGCCGAGCTTCTCGCTGAGCATCTTGCCGAACATCTTCGGCCACCAGAAATAGAAGCCGGCGAACAGTCCCATGACGGCACCGCCCACGATGACGTAGTGGAAGTGAGCGACGATGTGGTAGGTGTCGGTTTGCTGCGTATCGGCAGGGGCGGCGGCATGAGTGACGCCCGACAGTCCACCAATCGTGAACAGCACGATCACACCAATCGCGAAGTTCATGGCGGTGGTGAACCACAACTTGCCGCCCCACAACGTGAGCGTCCAGTTGCAGATCTTCACGCCTGTCGGAATTGCGATCAGCATCGTGGACACCGAGAACACCGCCACGCTCACCGGGCCGAGACCACTGGCGAACATGTGATGGGCCCACACACCCCAGCCGACGAACCCGATCGCCGCCCCGGAAAAGACGACGAACTTGTAGCCGAACAGAGGCTTGCGGGCGAACGTCGGGATGACTTCCGAGATGATGCCGAAGCTGGGCAGGATGAGGATGTAGACCTCCGGGTGGCCGAAGATCCAGAACAGGTGTTGCCACAGGAGCGGATCGGCGCCCTGCTCGACGTCGAAGAACGCAGCGCCGAAGTTGCGTTGGAAACTCAGCAGGAAGAGCGCCACCGTGATCACCGGTATCGCGAACAACAGCAGGAACTGCACGACGAGCTGCATCCACGCGAACACCGGCATGCGCATCAATGTCATTCCAGGAGCGCGCATGTTGATAACAGTGACGATCAGGTTGATCGCGCCGATCAGCGAGGCGATACCGGTGATCTGCAGACCGAGCACCCAGAAGTCGACACCATGACTCGGCGAGAACAACGCGCTCGAGTTCGGTGAATACATGAACCAACCACCGTCGGGGGCTCCGCCGAGGAACCACGAGGAGTTGAGAAAGATGCCGCCGAAGAGGAAAAGCCAGAAACCGAGAGCATTGATTCGCGGGAACGCAACGTCGCGAGCACCGACCTGCAGCGGGAGGAAGTAGTTGGCGAACGCCGCCGCCATCGGCATCACGAACAAGAACACCATCGTGGTGGCGTGCATCGTGAACATCTCGTTGTACAAACCGGCGCTGAGCACGGTGTTGTCGGGAGCGGCTAGCTGCAGCCGGATGAAGAGCGCCTCGACACCGCCGACCAGAAAGAAGAACAGCGCGACTCCGCCGTACATGATGCCGAGCTTCTTGTGGTCGACAGTGAATACCCACGACTTCCAGCCGGTAGCAGCAACCGGACGGCGGAAAACTCCGAGCGCCGCGGTAGGTGTGACAACCGACCGGTCGGTTGGTGAGCGAAGTTCGATGGTGGACATCTTGTTGTTCCCCTAATTCCGCTCGAGCAGGAAGGCGATTAGCTGGTCGATCTGCGCCTCGGTGAGGTGCAGATTGGGCATGCCGCGCGTTCTGCCGCCGGTGGAATCGAGATTGAGCGGATCGGCGTACATCGGCTTCAACGCCCCCGGGTCTCGCAACCAGTCGCGCAGGGTCGCCTCGTCGAAACAGACGGGCTTGGCGGCTCCCGCTGCCGTGTTCATCCACACACCCTGCAGGTAGAGGCTGCCGAACTCGTCGGGTGGGGCGTTCCACAGCTGCTCTCGACAGCGCTCGGTGAGCAGATCGAAGGTCCAGCCGGCTATCGCGGTGCGCGTCATCAAGTTGGTGAGGTTCGGCGCCGAACCGGAAACAACGTACAGATCGGGCTCCGCGAGCACCGGCGTGCCATCGGCGGTCAGCAGCTCGTTCACCTGGTGGCAACGGCTGCACTGGGAGATGAACGTGGCCTCGCCCTCAGCAGCGAGAGTGCCGACCGCAGGAGCATTGTCGGCGTAGGGCTCGAGTTGATTGTCGACCCAAGTCTGGAAGTCGGCGACACTGAGTGCGACCGCAGCCTGACGCATGCGCGCATGGCTGAGCCCGCAGAACTCGGTGCACTGACCGGTGTAGATGCCGGGTTCGTCGGCCTCCAGTCGCAGAGTGTGCAACCGTCCGGGCACCGCGTCACGCTTGCCGTTGAGTGCCGGGATCCAGTAGCTGTGAATTACATCACGGCTGGTGATGCGCAACAACACCGGCGTACCAGCGGGAATTACCAGCTCGCCGCTGGTCACGATCGGCGCAGTTATCTCGACCCCGCCACACGTGCCCGAATAGTCGTATTCCCACCACCACTGTTGACCGGTGACATTGATCACGCACTCGTTGGACTGATCGTCGAGATCGAATACGGCGGCCACCGTCGGGATGCCCACTCCGACCAGGATGAGTGCCGGGATCACGGTGAGTAGCACTTCCAGCCACGTCTTGCCGTGGGTCTGCTCGGGCATTTCCTGCCCGCGGTCCTTGAACCTGAGGAGCGAATAGCCGACCGCCGCGAACACGATCAGGCCGACCACCCCGGCGACGTAGAACAAGGGCCGTTGCAGATCGTCGATGGTGCGAGCGTTCGGGCCTTTGGGCTTGAAGGTGTCCTGCGGTGCGTCCTCGGCGCAGCCGGCGAGCACCGCCGCGACCGTGGCCAGCCCAACCAGTGGCCGGAATGAGCGTTTCAGATGAGGGGACTTCATGTCAGGGAACCGTTATTTCGATGATTGCGCCGTCGACACCTGGTACCACGAACTCGAGCGGGGTGCTGCTGGCGGCGTTGGTCTTGGGGATCTTGAACCCGAGAAAGGCGGTCTTTCCAGGATGCACCGCGGTGGTGCAGGAAACGGCTTCAGGTTTATCGGGAAAGGAGCCGAAGCGGCCGGTGAGGCGCTGAGATTCCATGCTGTCGTTGTGGAAAATTACGGCCAGTTGCGCGTTCCGCGGGACGACGATTTCGTGATACTCGACATTGGCGTAACCGTTGACGAAAGCCACCAAGTCACCGTCGTCCTGTAAGTAGACGTTGGCGACGACACTGCTCTTCAGCGACACGTCTTGCGACGCATTCTCGTCGACCTCGTCCTCGCCGCCTGCAAGGCACAGCGCCTTCTGGTCGGAGTCGCTGACGGTTGGGTGTGGGTGAATCGTGCGTTGGCCCTGCAACGCCGATGCGACGCCGACCCCCAACAGCGCCAGTGCACTCACGGCGCACAGGCCGGCGACGGTTTGCTTGGAAACGGACCGCCGGTTGGCGAACAGGAAACCACCGAACAACACGAGTGCGCCGATCACGATGAAGATCCACCGACCAGCGTCCTGGTTGGCGGTGAGCATCACCCGCGAGAACGCATAGACGATTCCGGCGCCACCGACGGTGGCCAGGATCGGAAACTCGAGCGAGTGCATAATGCGGCCGCGCAGACCGGTGTTGTACTGCGCATCGGCGCTGGCGCGCTCACTCCAACCCTGAACCATCCACTCGACAACGGCACCCAGCACCACGACGACCGCAACCTTGAACACGACCGGCTTGCTCACCGCCCCAACCACCAACCCGCCAACTCCGACGGCCGCTGCCAGTGGCCACATGCTGCGACCGACAGGTGGCTGCGCGGCGGCGGCGGCGTGCTGGATGTCGGGCTCCATGCTCGCCGCGTTGCCGTCGCGGACGAACAGGTTGATTCCCGCCAGGAGCGCGAACACGACGGCGGCGGTAACCAAACCGATCGTGCCCAGCAGACCGATCGGGCCGCCCTTCGAGGCCGAGAAGACGACTGCAGTTACGACGGAGATCGTGGTGGCCCCTAGAAACAGTTTCGACCCGGTAGTGAACATCGCCTCTCCGTTACTTCGTCACGTAGATCACGAACCACAACATCGCGAGGGCGAAGCTGAGGAAATACCAGTAGAGGGCATGCGCAGACACAATCTCGCGGTCCGCTGTTCGACCACCGAGGTAGCGGAAGGCCGTAACGGACGTGAACACGACACCGGCGATGAACAAGGCCATCACAACGCCGGTCAGTGAGTAGAACATCGTGTTGAACGTTCCGCCGACCGCAGGAACGTTCATGCGCACGTAGATATTGGCCTGCGCGTTGATCACTGCGACGGCCAACAGCGCGACGAGGCCGAGTGCGGTCGCGGTGTGTACGCGATCACCACGCTTGGCGGAGTAGACGGCCCACTGGGCGAAGACACCGATCGGCAACATCGCGATGAGCATCACGTTGGCAGGCACCATCGGAATGGATACGCCATCGGGCAGCCAGACTCCGTCGGTGTCGATCGCCTGATCGCGCAGGCGCAGGTAGAGCGCCAACATGCCGCCGAGCAGAGAAATCGCGGCCGCACAAACGACGGCGGTGCCGACGAACACTTGCCGCCGTGGTGCCGGCAGCGGGGCAGCGGGAAGCTCGATCATCAGCGCGCTCCCCGGTCTGACACGCGCAGGTCGAGCGCAGGTTCTGCCGATGCGACGGTGTGAACCACCGCGAAATTGTCAGCCGCAGCCGGCGATTCGGCGACCCACTCCAGCGTCTGCCCGTTCCACGGATCGTCGGCGACCTGCTGCCCGGTCGCGACCGAACGAGCAGCGACAACGATGAACCCGAGCACTGACAAAGTGGCCAACGCGAGTCCGATCGTGCTGAGTGTGTTCCACAGTGAGGCCGGGCCGCCGTAGTCGAAGTTGACGATTGCATCGGCATCTGACCCGACGGCAGCGAACACTGCTCCGGGTTGATCGGCGAAGCCAGCCACCATCAAAGGCAGCGCCGCCAATCCGGCTCCAAGGAATGCCAGCAGCGCCAGCGGCAAAGTGGCATTCGACAACGAACGTCCCCACCACTTCGGCGCCCAGTAAGTGACCGCGCCCATTGCCGCGAGAACTCCTGCGAACCCGACAGCGAGCCAGTTGCCTTCCTCGAACGTCGTGCCCAACAACGCGGCGTCGCCGATGTGAGCCGCGGCGCTGGCGGCGACCGCCAGGAGGGCCAGCAGGGCCGCAAGGAGACCGAAGGCAACCGGCGCCATGACCTGCTTTCTGACGTTCCGGGGTCGCGCAGAGAGCGGCTTGACGATGAGCGCAAACGCGAGCAGAGCACCGAGCAACGGCAAGCCGTGGACCAATCCGAACGGCAGCAGGTCGGCAAGCAAATCGCCGAGACCGAGATCGAGAAACGCCGGGCGCAATGTGATCGGCGACTGCACCACAGTCGCCAATGACACCAACCCGATCAAGCCGATGCCAGTGAACAGCACGCCCCGAGAAGGCTGGCGCATTCCAGAGGCGGTGGCCACCGTTTCGGCGAAGAAGCCGAACACGGGAATGATGAACAGCAAGGTCGTGGGCTGGCTGAAGCCGAAACCGGCCCACTCGCCAATCGCCTGACTGCCACTGAGCAGGTTCTGCGCAGCTTGGAATCTGTTGGCGACGTAGGTGAAGAGCAGATCACCCGCCACTACCGGCAGCGAAATGAGCGCAGCCAGACAGGCAACGAGCACCGACCACGAGAACATCGGCAGGCGCCGCATGTTCATGCCAGGTGCTCGCGTTGTCAGAATGCTGGTCGTCAGGCACACCGCGCCCGCAAGCAGACCCGCAAGCACGAGCATGGTCGCGAGAATGAACAGTTCGACGAAGCGTGCGTTGCCACCATTGGGCCCGCCATTGCCGATGATCGAGTACACAGCTAGCACGGCGCCGATCAGCCACAGCCAGAAGCCGGCCGCGGCCAACCGCGGGAAAGCCAGCGAGCGGGCGCCGAGTTGAAGAGGCACGACAGCGAGCGCGGCACCGAGGACCAGCGGAGCCAACGCGAGGTACGTGAACCCGAAGCGTTCGAGCGCGAACAATTGAGTAAGAGCATCAGCGTCGACCAATTTCCCACCGGTCGCGATTCGTTCGGCACCGACCAACACGGCAAGGACCGCCGCGAGGAGGAAGCCGACCGCGCCGGCACCGAGGTAGAGCCGACCAATACGCTTGTGGTCGGTAGTGGTCAGCCACTCGCCGACAGATGCGACAGCGGTGCCCATCGCTGGGGCACTACTGGCATGAGAATCGATAGTGGTCATAGGCGGGGAGACTCGTTTCGGGCAGGGCGCGCGACGGGTTCGACATTACCCTGCAGAGCTGCGCGCAACGGAAATCCTCACCGCGGCGATCGCACCAGCACGTCGACCGTCATCGCTCCGAACAGCAACGTGACATAGGTGATGCTGTAGCCGAACACCCGCATCGACCGTGCCGCCGACGGGTGGCGACCAAGGTCGAGCGTGCCCAAGAGAAACAATGCGCCGAGCACGACCGCGGCCAGGCCATAGATCCAACCCAAGTCGGCGATTGGCCAGAGCGCGATGGTTCCCGCCACCATCAGCACCGTGTACCGCACCATCTTTCCGACAGTGACGTCGATCGACGCCACTGCGGGCAGCATCGGAACACCCGCCGCCCGGTAATCATCGGCATAGCGAATTGCCAACGCCCAGAAGTGGGGCGGGGTCCAAAGGAACATCACAACGAACAACACCGCCGGAGTCCAGGCCACGTTGTTCTGCACAGCCGCCCAGCCGACGAGCACAGGCACCGCACCGGCGGCACCACCGATGACGATGTTCTGGGTGCTCGTTCGCTTCAGCCACAGCGTGTAAACGCACACATAGAACACCGTTGCCGACAGGGCCAGCCCGGCGGAAAGCAGATTCGCCCAGCGCCACAACACCGCAAACGCCAGCACTTCCAGCGTCGTCGCGAAGACCATCGCCTCGCGGGGCTTGACCAAGCCAGTGACCAATGGGCGCCCGAGCGTGCGCGGCATCAGCGCATCGATATCGCGGTCGACCACCATGTTGATCGCGTTGGCCCCGCCGGCAGCCAAGGTGCCACCGAGCAATGTGACGAGCACCAACTGCGTTCGCGGCCACGCACCCGCTGCTAACACCATCGTCGGAACGGTGGTGATCAGAAGCAGCTCGATGATGCGTGGCTTGGTGAGCGCAATGAACCCACCGACTCGCGACGTGGGCACGCGGCGCGTGCCATGTGCAACTCCGCCCGGTGCGATGCGCGAGGGAACAAGTGGGCGTGACCCGACAGCCATGGCGCCATCGTACGGGCAGCCTGCGAAAGCGGCGACACGCGCGTCGGAGCTACTGCGATTCGAGGGCAGAATAGAGGCGATGCCCACGTTTGCCCCTGTCGAGGTCGACCAGCCCGATATCGCTGAGGATGTCGCCGCTGATCGGCCGTGGATCGTGCTCGTGTGGAACGATCCGATCAACCTGATGAGCTACGTCACGTTCGTGTTCCAGAAGGTCTTCGGTTACAGCCTGGAAAAGGCCACCGAGCTGATGCTCGATGTGCACCACAAAGGCCGGGCCGTCGTCAGCAGTGGCGCGCGCGAGAAGGCCGAGATCGATGTCTTCAAGCTGCACGAACACGGCCTGTGGGCGACGATGCAACAGGACATCTGATGCCGCTGAGCGTCTGACCATGGCTGCCGCTGACCAACGGCCCGTCGACGGGTACTACGTCACCCCCCGAGGTCATCACATCGCCGCCGCTGCTGTGGAATGGACGGCGACACGCAGTGGTGGGCCTGGCGGCCAGCACGCCAACACCACCGACTCGGCCGTCACCGTCACAATCGATGTCGCCGCCAGCGGACTGCCGTCGGTGCTGATCGATCGATTGCTGGCGTCGACGGGTGCAACGGTGGTCGCGTCGTCGGCGCGATCGCGATCGCAGTGGCGGAACAGGCAGTTGGCATGGAACGAAGCACTCGCCCGGCTTGATGAGGCCACCAAGCCCCCAGCGCCGGCGAGGGCCAGGACCCGCCCCAGTCGCTCGGCCCGCGAAGCCCGTTTGAACGACAAACGGGCCGCCGGCGAGCGCAAACGCACCCGCCGACGACCCGATCAGAGCGAGGCTTGATCAGTGCTCCGTCAAGGATTCGTAAATCACCTCCGCGGGCGGGGAAGTTACGAACGCTCAGAGTAGTTCATTGACACTCTGAGTGAGATTGGTGCTATTGTGCCCTAGAACTCGAGGGGGGTTGCTGGCATATGGACATCGCACAACTGCAGATTCGGCTGGCACCAATGATACGCGAACGCATCGGGCTGACAATCCTGGGCGCGCTCCTCTTCGTGATCGTCACCACGAGCGTCGCCGTCTATGTCGCGAGTGGGCGCTCGCCCCATCGTGTGCTGCGAACGAGAGACTCCGACGTTCGCCTCCGCGACGTTGTCGGCGCCTCGGCAGTCAAGCGCGAGGCGATCGACGCCCTACACCTCTTCTTGAACCACGCGACCTTTCAGGATCGAATGGGGGGAACGGGTCACCGCGGAGTGCTCTTCGAGGGCGCCTCCGGAACGGGCAAGACCTACATCGCCAAGGCACTCGCCGCCGAGGCTGAAGTCGCCCTGCTCGTCGTCTCCGCGAATCAGCTCCAGTCGATGTTCCCGGGGCAGACGAAACGCAAGATCCGTTCGTTCTTCAAGGCGTTGCGCCGCGCGGCTCGAGCCGACGGGGGAGCGATTGGGCTGATCGATGACTTCGAATTGATCGGCAGTGCCCGCGCGGGCACTGCCCTGCTCAGCAGTCGCGACGGAGCGTCCAGCATCGTCTTCGAGTTGCTTGCAGAGATGGACAGGCTTGCGACTTGGCAACCGAGGCGGCGCGGACGGCTGGCGCAGCTCGCCAAGCGACTGCTTCCCAGCTCTCGCGCTTCGGTGCCAACGACGTCGCGCGAGCCCAATGTTCTGGTGATTGCTACCACTAGCCGCGCGGCGGAGTTGGACGCTGCGCTGGTCGTCCCCGGCCGATTCGACCGGACCATCCACTTCGATCTCCCGCCGCGCAGCGATCGATTGGCCGTTGCCGAGTTCCACCTAGCACGCAAGAGTCACGAGTTGTCGGTATCGGCTGCGCTCGTCGGCGACCTCACCGCCGGCTACACACCGAGTGGCATCGAGCGATTGCTCGATGAAGCCCTGATCGTCGCGCTCCAGGACAACCGGGTGTCGATGCGCTACCACGACGTCATTGCGGCGCAATTGATCACCGAGGTCGGCGTCGCCCAGGAGGTCGGGTATCACCCCGACGAGCGTCGGCGCGTCGCGATACATCAGGCCGGACACGCTTTGACGGCAGCATTGGTCGGTAGGGACGTGAAACTGGCGAGCATCCTGCGCCGTTCGGGAGTGCTGGGCATGGTGCAACATGGCGATGTCGACGAGAGATTTCTGCGAACGCCAAGCGAGGCCCGCGACATCATGATGGTTACACTCGCCGGCCGTGCGGCCGAAGTTCAGGAATTTGGTGAGGCTTCAAGTGGGGTCGCGGACGACCTGCGCACAGCCACCGTCATCGCTGCCGAATTGGTGGGATTGCTCGGCGCCGGCGACACGCTGCTCAACCTCGGTGCCGCTATGCCGGCCAACGAGGGCAACGTGGTGGAAGTGGTGCTCGCGGACAGCGCCGCACGCGCAAAGGCCGAAGGCCTGATGAATGCCGCCGCCGATCGGGCGGCTTGCGCCGTGCTCGAACATCGCCGGGCATTACTCGCACTCGCCGACGCTTTGGTCGAGCAGGACGAGCTGAGCGGAGACGAGGTCCACATCATCGTCGCCGGTGCGCTGACCAGCTGACCCGTCACGCGATCCGAACTGTCGATGATCTGAACAGTTTGCGCACGTCAGTCGTGCGAATTGCCCCTGCCTTGGCCGTGCCCGCCACTATTGCCATGGCCGACGTTGACCCCCACACCCGCCTCGTCGTCGTCGACCGAAACGGTTACCTCGTCGTCTTCGACCGAAACGGTTACCTCAACACTGTCGTTGCCGTTGTTGCCGTTGTTGCCGTTGTTGCCATTGTTGCCATTGGCCTTTTCTTCCTTGGCCTTTTCTTCCTTGGCCTTTTCTTCCTTGGCCTTTTCTTTCTCGGCCGCGTCGTCGCCATCGTCGGCTTCATCGTCGGCTTCATCGTCGGCTTCATCGTCGCCATCGTCGGCCGCGTCGTCGCCATCGTCGGCCGGGTCGTCGTTGGCTGGGTCAGCACCAAGGAAGGCTTTGCAGTAATCGGCAATGGTCATCCCTGCTGCATCCGCGGCATCCTGCAGTTCCCGGAAGGAGGAGTTCGTCGCATCCTTGGAACTTCCGTTACTCCACGCCGTGCACTTGCCATGGTGGTCAACATCACCATTGTTGTTCTTGTTCGGGAAACCGACCTTGGGTGGTGCGTCATCGGAAGAGTCGTCAGTCGCCGACGGTTCGTCATCCGACAGAGCATGACCGTCCTCGGCAACGGTCACCTGGGTGCTGTCGCTATTCTCGACAACGTCTTCCTTGGGCTCGAACATCGGCAGTGCTCCGCCGGCGGCGGCGGCTGCCGTACCGGCTGCAAGCAGCGTGACTGCGACGATCGAAAGTGCCTTGCGGCTGATTCTGGTGACAAACATCGAGATTCTCCTGGGATGCTTTCTGCTAACGCCGCTGAGGATGGATGTATGGGGTCGAAGCCACTGGCGAGAGGCAAACTTCGGCCAAGAACTGTTGGACCCGCGCCGCCATCGCGCCCAGCTCGCCAGCCGAACCGGGCTCGCGTGCGGTGCGTAACACGTCGACGGTGACGCGGAAATCGGGTGGCGCGGATTCGACCAGCGGTCCCCCGTCAATCAGGCCATCGGCCAAAAATGGGAAAAGATGGCTGTCCACGGATTACAGATCGCCCGCCGGGGCTCCGCAATTACAAGATGCCCGCAATTTCTTCGCTGGCCGCGCGATCGAGCACGTCACCGAGACGTCGTAGCGCCCGGTGTTGGGTAACGCGCACCCAGTTGGGAGACCGACCCACGACCTCCGCGACCCGCATCACGTCGAGTTCGCCGAGCACTCTCAGCATCAACACCTCGGCATGCTCCTCGGGCAACGACGATGCGATCAGGTCGACCGCGGCCTGGGCCGACAGCCGGTCGATCACGTCCATCGCCGTGTCGCTCGACCCACCGAGTTCCTGAAAGAACTCACTTTCGGCGGGTGCTGTCGGTCGCCGACCTGCGGCCCGCCGGTGGTCGGCCAATCGCCGCCGGGCAACCGTGAAGACCCACGCCCGAAAACCGGGGAGATCGCCGTTGAATCGGCCGATTCCGCGGGTCATCGCCAGCCACACTTCGCCCGCCAGGTCATCGGCGGCGGCGGGCTCGACGCTGCGCAGGAAGCGCAGCAAACGTGGCTGCAGGTCCAAGAACAACTGCTCGACCGCCCAGCCCTCGCCGTCTTTGGCCGCGCTGAGTACCGCCGGGAACGAGACATCGTCGAGGGCACCACGGGCAGAGGACATGCCAACCGATATCGGCATCCGCCGGCACCCAATCAAGCATTAACCCAAGATATTCATGGGCCCACGGAGGCCACCCACACGTAGCGTCGCTGAGATGGCTACTCCGCACTACCGCCTGGCCGGCCCGGGCGACATCGCAGCGCTTTGCGATCTGATCAACATCGGGCATCGCGCCGACCACATTCCACAGGTGCTTTCTCCGGCAGAGGTGCGAGAGGAGATCGACGACGCGGGCGACATCGCCACCGATGTCCTACTGGCGGTTGCGGGTGAGCCAACCGATGAGATCATCGGCTACATCCGCACCATGTACCTGCCCAGCGACGTGCTGTGGGAGCGCTGCTACCTGTTCGGAAGCGTTCACCCCGAGCACCGTGGCCGCGGCATCGGGCAAAGCCTGATGGCGTGGGGCATTGCCCGCGCCGCCACACTGCTCGCTTCGTCACAAAACGACCTGCCAAGTTACATAAGGGTGGAATTGGCCGACGGGGTTGAGTCGGGTCGGCGACTGTTCGATCGGCTCGGCTTCAGAAAGGTACGCGTCAATGAAGAGCTGTTGCGTCCGCTGTACGAACTCCCGGAGATTCTGGAACCTGCAGGCGTCCGCATCGTTGCGTGGCCGGCAGATCGCGACGACGAGATCCTCACCGTCAAGAACGCCGCCTTCGCCGATCACTGGGGTTCCACTCCGACGCCCGCGCAC
>JACQZX010000148.1 GCA_016213665.1 Actinomycetota bacterium
AGGCTTCATTGCCACCGCCAGGTCAGGTCGGCCGTCAGGTCGTGGGCGCCCAGATACGTCGTTTCGCGATCGTTGCGATCGCACCGGCGATGGCAACCGCCGCACCGAGGATCACGACATAAAGGCCCGGGCCCGCTGAAACGTCGGCACCAAATGCCTTACCGAGATCGACGAGATCGTTCACATCGCTCAGATCCGCGATGGCAGCGAGCAAGTCGAAGGCCGCGACAACAATTCCGATGATGCCGAGGGCGAGCACCTTCCTGGCCGCCAGTTGCACCAACCCAAAACTCAAGGCGAGCCCACCGAGGACGGCGAAGACTGGCCCATCCTTGGTGCCGTCACCGTTCTCGCCACCCTTGGAGAAGCCGTTGAAGGTCTCACCGTCGATTTCGAACCAACTCAGAAACGAACCGACGATCATCAAGACGCCACCGAAGGTGAGCAGGGCGGCACCGATCGCGACCGCGGGGCGCGGCGCCTTACTGCCGGTGTTCGTGAACATGGGCGCGGCAGGCATCGCGCCAGGCGGTGGCGGTGGCGGGGCACCTTGCCATGCGGGCTTCGATTGGAATGGGTCGGTCATCGTGCCGAGTCTAGAGCACGCCCGCTCACCCGGCGAACACCGTCCGCTCACAACTCAAAGCAGGCGCCGATCAAACGCCGGTTAGGCACCCAGCATCCATTGCGCGGCCGCGGCCTGATCGCGGATTCTCTTACCGATCTCGGCAGTGATTTGGTGAACCTGTAGTGCTATCGCCGGAGTGTGACCCGACAAACCACACTCAGGAGTCACGAGCGCCTGCTGCCGCAGCATCGACGGATCGGCACCGCGGCGCACGAGCTCGCACCACAAAGCGCAGAGTTGCCGCCATGGCCGGTCGGCACTGTTGGCGATCGGCCCGACGGTGGGCACCACCCCCCACGCGATGTATCCGCCCGCTTCCATGAAGCGGATCAGATAACCGGCCGACTCGGCGACCTCCAACCGCACCGGCAGTGAAAGAATCGAAGGGCCGGCCTCGAGTTGCGACGCAATGTCGCCGCTAGCACAGTCACCGTCGGCGCAGCAGTGCAATCCCGAGATTGCATCAGTTTCGATCGCTGCCAACGCTCCGGAAACCAGGTCGATCGCCGTCGACGGCGTAATTGGAAAGTCGGATTGCATCAGTTCGTGGAACGAGGGTTCCTCGATGAAGACCAATTGGCGGCTCTGGGGCATCGCGCCCGCCACAGCGGCGAGCAACTGTTGAATGCGGGTTCGAACCGCTCGCACTGCTGAATTGAATGCCTCACTCGCGGGTATGCCTGCTCGCATCAGGGCGAGCCCAAAGGTGACAGGACCGACGAATTGCCACTTCAGCCAACCACCGTGATCGTCGCCGAGCTCGGCTGGAGCGAGATCCAGGAACGCTCGAAAACCGACGAATGCGTCGTGGTCGAGATCGGTGAGCAGTGGCGCGAACATGTCGAACCGACGAGGGTCGACCGCGATACTGCTGTACTGACCGACCGTAACGCCGCGCATGCCAACCATCGCCTGGGCAATCGCCCCCTCGGACGGCGAACGCCGCGGCAGAGTCGGAATCGACGGTATATCCATGAAGTGCAGCGCAAACGAAGCGGCGTCGGCGGCATCGCGGTGTGGAAGCCCGCCGATGCCCATTGTGGCGCCACTCGCCAGTGCGGATTGCTTGACCATGTTGGAGATACGTTTGCGCAATGCCGTACCGACCGACAAATGCAGGGTTGCAAGCGACCCGCGTACTTTGGCTCGCGACCGCGCTGGTGTTGACCTTGGCGATCGATGGCGCGGCAGAGGGGCGACAAGCAATCGCCGGGACGGTTTCCACCCCTGCATGGTGGGGGGTTTGCGCGCTGGTCGTTGTTGCACTCGTGGTTTGCGGACCCGTGGCACTTACAGTCGTTCGCATCGTCGTGCCGACGTCTGTGGCGGTGGCCGGTGTCACCGTCATTCTCGGGGCAAGCGCAATGCGCGGTGGCGGTGCGGTGGCAGTGGCAATCCTCGCGTCAGTGAGCGCGTTCACCGCCGAGACGGGCGAGGCAATGGTGCAGGTCGCGGCGTACGGCGACGAGCGCCGACTCCCACTGCGAGTGCCGGCGGCGATGCAGCTTCCGATGGCCGTCTCCTGGCTGTTGTGGAGTGCGGCATCGTTGGGTGGTTTCCTCGCCATCGCTGCCGATCGAGCGATCCTCGGGTACGGACTGTTGCTGGTTGCCTGTGCGCTCACGTGGATTCTCAGCCGCCGGTTCCATCGCTTCTCGTGCCGCTGGTTGGTGTCAGTTCCCGCCGGAATAGTCGTGCACGACCACTTCGTTCTGGCCGAGACCCTGATGGTGATGCGGCCAAACGTCGAACGGGCTCAATTGGCCCTCGCCGGTACCGATGCCGCCGATCTCAGCGGGCCGGCGGCGGGCCACGCACTGGAGATCACCTTGCGCGAGTCGACACCGGTCGTGTTCGCTGCGACTGCGTCGCACCCTAAGGGGCGGGCGATACATGCGACCGCGTTTCTGACAGCACCGTCGCGACCGGGACGAGCACTGCACGCGCTCGCCGACAGAAAGATTCCGGTCTCCTAACAGGCGATTCCACCACCCAGCACGTAGGTGTTCGAATCGTCGTAGAAGACAACGCTCTGGCCGGGCGCGACTCGCCGTTTCGGTTCCGCCCAACGAACCGCCACTGCTGCACCAACTTCATTGGCATCACGGCACGTGAGTTCCGCGGAGTCGGCGACACCGTGCGCGCTGCACTGCACCGAGACGCGGCCGACGAACGGTTCGTGCGCCCACACAACACCGCGCACGAGTGTCGTCTCCGTCTGCAGCAGTGACTCGTCGCCGACGGTGACAATCGCGCCGTGGTGATCGATGTCGACGACGTATCGCTTGGGTCCACCACCAGGTAGGCCGATACCGCGGCGCTGGCCGAGTGTCACCAGCTCCAGTGCGTCGACATCGCCCAGCAACTTTCCATCGATGGCGTCGACCACTTCGGCACGCCGGAAGGGAATTCGGCTGCCGAGAAACGTTTCCCGTCCGCCGACGTCGGTGATGAAACACACGTCCTGACTGTCGGGTTTGGCTGCGGTGCGCAACCCGAGTGTCATGGCCCTCTCGCGAACCTCGCGTTTGGTGAGATGACCGATCGGGAAGAGGGTACGAGCGAGTTCACGCTGCGGGAGCATGTGTACGACGTAACTCTGATCCTTCGCGGAGTCATGACCGCGGGCGACGAACCACACACCATCGCGCTGCACGATGCGGGCGTGATGGCCGGTGGCGATGGCGTCGAAACCGAGCAGGTCGGCACGCTCGCTGAGCCGATCGAACTTCAGATGCCGATTGCACTCGATACACGGGTTAGGCGTCAGGCCATCACGATGGGCCTGGATGTAGGGCTCGACGACCTGGTTGGCGAAGTCGTCGCTGAAGTTGAACACGAGATGGTCGATATCGAGCTGTTGCGCAACTCGGCGAGCATCGTCTACGTCGGCGACCGAGCAACAACCGGTATCGCTTTCTCCGCCCCACAAGCGCATCGTGATACCGACGACCTCGTGCCCGTCGCGCACCAGCTCGGCAGCCGCGACCGAGGAGTCGACACCGCCACTCAAAGCCATCAAGACTTTCATTGCTCAGTTTTCTTTCGGTCGCGCTTTGCGTCGCAGTCGTTCGACTGCCGTGGTGATCACATCGATGCCACGGTCGACGTCGCTCTCGGTAGTGGTGCGCCCGAGCGTGAGCCGAATCGCACCGTTGGCCAGCGAATTCGGTACCCCCATGGCCGCCAGAACATGCGATGGTTCCATCGCCCCCGACGCACATGACGAAGCCGCGCTCGCACAGACACCGGCTTCGTCGAGTAGGTACAACAACGCTTCGTTCTCAACACCCTCGATGCACACGTGCGCCGAACCCGCAACCTTGTGGCTGCGCGGTACCGTCTCGTGTACGCCCTGCACCAGCGCAGTCAAGCCGTCGACCAGTCGATCACGCAGCGAACCGATACGGGCGACATCGGCCTCACGCTCGGCGTCGGTGAGCCGCAGCGCCGCCGCCATCGCCACGATGCCACCGACGTTGTGGGTGCCGCTTCGACGTTCGCGCTCCTGTCCGCCACCGATGAGAACGGGAGCGAACTGGGCGCCGCCGCGGGCGATCAGCGCGCCGACACCCTTGGGCCCGCCGAACTTATGTGCCGATAGCGAGAGGAAGTCGACATGTGGGGAAATCAGGCGCAAGTCGAGCCAGCAGCTCGCCTGCACTGCGTCGGTGTGCAACAGGGCGTTCGGCGCGTGCGCTCGCACGAGATCGCGAACGGCGGCGAGGTCGTTGATGGTGCCGACTTCGTTGTTCACCGCCATCACGCTGACGACGCCAACATCGGTGCCACGGGCGGACAAGGCTGCGAGCGTTTCCACGAGGGCAACCTCGTCGACCTCGCCGGTGGCCGTAACAGCGACCACCTCACCACCGAGGTGATGAACGCACTCCAACACGGCGTGGTGCTCCGTAGCCGGGCACACCGCTGTGCCGCCGCGGCGAGCGACGGCCCCGAGAATCGCGGTGTTGTCGGCTTCCGTTCCGCCACTGGTGAAGATCACATCGCCCGGTCGACAGCCGACAACCTCGCCGACCACGTCGCGCGCCTCGTCGATTGCCCGGCGCGCCTCGCGGGCAAAGCGATGGGATCCCGACGGATTGGCGAAGCACTCGGAGAAGAAGGGAAGCATGGCGGCAACCGCCTGCGGCCGCATTGGAGTGGTGGCGGCGTGGTCGAAGTAGATGTATTCCGCGGACGTGTGCGACACAGCTCTAGGCGACACAGCTCCCGAGGACATAGTCAAAGACTACGAACTTCGATGGCGATTACGTCTCGAAGTAGCCGGCGAGATCGACGATCAAGTGCGTTCCGGCCGACACATACAAACAAACCCGGCCACCAACACCCACCTGCGAGACCACCAAATTCGGAACCGTCGCACCAGCAACAAAATTGAGATTCGACGCATTCGGCAACAACGCCCCACACGGATACACCGTCGC
>JACQZX010000149.1 GCA_016213665.1 Actinomycetota bacterium
GTCGTCGATCATCTGCCGTTCGACATCGACGTCGACGGTGAGGAAGTTGCCCGGAGAGTCGAGCGGAGAAGGTTCGGTCTCGGTAAAGGAGTTGACGCCGACCACGAGTTGCTCACCCGTTTCGATTCGGCGAGTCCGCGCGGCCATCGAAGTGACAAGTCGACCTTTCATGGTGTCGATAGCGGCGAACGCACCGCCAAGCTCGAGTACCTCGGCGAGTTCCTCCCAGGCTGCGTCGCGCAGTTCGCTGGTGAGGGTCTCAACGACGCGTGATCCGTCGAACAGGTCGTCGTACTCGAGCACGTCGCTCTCGAACGCCAGAACCTGTTGCATGCGCAAGGCCCACTGCTGATCCCACGGGCGCGGCAACCCCAACGCCTCGTTCCACGCCGGCAGTTGCACGCTGCGGGCACGTGCCCGTTTGCTCAGGGTGACGGCCAGCATTTCCAGCACGATCCGCTGCACGTTGTTCTCCGGTTGCGACTCGGTCAGGCCGAGCGAGTTCACCTGCACGCCATAGCGAAATCGGCGGGCCTTGTCGTCGTGCACGCCGTAGCGGTCGAACCCGATGCGATCCCACAGTTCCGTGAACGCGCGTAGCTTGCACATCTCTTCCACGAATCGCACGCCGGCGTTGACGAAGAAGGAGACACTGCCGAAGACCTGGCTGAACTGTTCCGGCGCCACCTGCCCGGAATCACGCACGGCATCGAGTACGTCGATGGCGGTTGCCAGTGAGTACGCGATCTCCTGCACGGGCGTCGCTCCGGCCTCCTGCAAGTGGTAGCTACAGACGTTTATCGGGTTCCACTTCGGCGCGTGCTGCGCGCACCATGCGACCATGTCGACGATCAGCCGTCGTGATGGCTCCGGGGGAAAGATGTAGGTGCCACGCGAGAGGTACTCCTTGACGATGTCGTTTTGGGTGGTACCTCGCAACTGGTCGGCTTCGACGCCGTGTTCGGCGGCGTTGGTGGCGTAGAGCGCCAGTAACCATGCCGCCGTGGCGTTGATCGTCATCGCCGTGTTCATCTGCGCCGGCGGGATTCCGTTCATCAGGGTGCGCATGTGGCCGATGTGGACCACCGGCACGCCGACCCGGCCAACCTCGCCGCGGGCAAGCGCATGGTCGGGGTCGTAGCCGGTTTGTGTGGGGAGGTCGAACGCAATCGACAGGCCTGTCTGGCCCTTGGCGAGGTTCGTGCGGTAGAGCTCGTTGCTCGCCGCGGCGGTGGAATGCCCGGAATAGGTGCGCATCACCCAAGCTGCATCTCGTGGCACCGACACAGTGTTACCGGTTGGGAGCATGAAAGTCATCGTCAAGAACTACTCAAGTAGTTCACCGAACGTCCCGATATCCCCACCGTAACGGTGCACGAGCAGGCGTGATGCTCGAGCAGGCGGAGCTGAAGGGTCGGCTTCGGGCGGGAGCCCGACCCTCTCAGTACGCCGGTGCCGGGGGTTCGCCCCCGGCACCGTGCACCATCAACCCGAGGTGGCGGGCGGCCCGATTGCAGTCGCCAACCGGCGCAGGTAGTCGACGCGACTGATCGCAACCGCGCCCAGGCTCGCCAGGTGATCGGTTCGCCACTGCACGTCGAACAGTTGGCCGCCGGTTGCCAACAGCCACTCGACGGTCGCTACCACCGCAACCTTGGAGGCGTCGGTGACGCTGTGGAACTTGCTTTCGCCGGCGAACAAGCCGCCAATGCGCACGCCGTACAGTCCGCCTACCAGGCGGCCATCCCGCCAGGTTTCGACGCTGTGTGCCCACCCAAGTTCGTGCAGGCGCGTGTAGGCGGTGATGAACTCGTCGTTGATCCACCCGTGCGGCCGCGTCGGATCGCCACAACGTCGCATCACCCCGGTGAACTCTGTGTCCATTCGAATTTCGAAGCCGCGACGGCTTGCCCGCAGGGATCGCGAAACGATCAGACCATCGAGCGGGAGGATGCCGCGCGGGTCGGGCGACCACCAACCGATCTGACGCTTTCGGAACGGCATCGGGAACAGGCCGTGGCGATAGGCCGCGAGCAGGGTGCCGGGTTCGAGGTCGGCTCCGATGCCTGCCAACCCGTGCTCGTCGGCCTCGGTGGGCGCAGGTAAGCGCCAGGCCGTCGCGGGGGGTTCGACCGGCGGCATCATCGGCCGATCATGTCAGTAACCGAAGAAGCCACGCTTGGTCTTGCGGCCGAGGTGACCGTCGGCGAGCATCCGTCGAAGCGTCGGTGCTGCCGCGTAATGCGAGTCGTGGAACTGCGCGTGCAGTGCATCGAGGATCGCGACCGACGTATCGATGCCGACCAGGTCGAGCAGTGCGAACGGCCCCATCGGGAAGTTGCAGCCGCCCTTCATTGCTATGTCGATGCTTTCCATCGGCGCGGTTCCGTGTTCGAGCATCTTGACGGCGTTGTTGAGGTAGGGGAAGAGGAGTGCGTTGACCACAAACCCGGCGTGGTCCTTGGTTTCGATTGCGTCCTTGCCGCATCTGGTGGCGAACTCGATGGCCGTGGCGATCGTTTTGTCGCTGGCCGTGACTGGTCGCACCACCTCCACGAGCGTCATCACCGGTGCCGGGTTGAAGAAGTGGATGCCACATACCGA
>JACQZX010000151.1 GCA_016213665.1 Actinomycetota bacterium
GCCGACCCTGGCGTTCACATCGCTTGAGATCGAGTTGCTCGCGCGTACCGCCGGGAAGCACGATCGTCCCGATCACAGGCGGGCGTTATCACTGCAGGACTGTCTAGTTCAACTCGCTCGACTGGGCGGCTACTTGAACCGAGCAAGTGACGGACCGCCGGGGAACACGGTGGTGTGGCGCGGCATGGCACGCCTCACCGATATCGCGATTGGCTACGAACTCGCGGGCGGGAGCGAGAATTGTGGGTAATCGAAAGGTTCGCCGGACGGATACCGAAGGCCAAGCGCGACCCGTCGCTCCGGCACATGACCGCCGCGCTGAAGTCCGTGGACAAGGCGATGGCCGAGTCCGACGACAACGCGACGCGCAAGGCGCTCGAAGAAGTCCGCGCCACGCTCACCGCGACGCTCGCACTGAACGGCGTCGTCGGAGCCAAGGCCACCGCCGCGCCCCGTGCACGCCGCACGTCGTCGGAGGACGTGGGCGATCGCCTACTCGCCTACGTCAAGGCACACCCCGGCCAACGCGGCGAGGAGATCGCAGCCGCTCTCGCCACCGACACCTACTCGATGCGGCCGTCGATGAAGCGGCTGATCGAAGCGCGCGAGGTTCGCACCGAGGGCAAGAACCGGGGGATGCGGTACTTCGCGAGGTAGTCGTTCCAATAGGCCGCCGGGCCCAGGCGGCGCTTCGCGCGAACATCGCTCGGAGTGCGACCAAACCGCCACACCACCGTTCAGTGCCCGCGGCATTGTGTTGCGATTGGGAGCGAACTCGTGGCTCGCGCAGTCGCCCGTCCGTCAAGGCATCACGGTGAACTCAAGCGCCTCGGAAAGCGCCCAGTCGTTGGGCGCTGTGAAGCCCGAGTCGTGCATCAGGAACTGGCACTCGACGGTCGTGCCTGGAGTCATCGCAGCCGCGGCGACATGCTGAGTCGAGATCAGCATGTTGATGTCCACCAAGAGCGAGCCCGAGCAGTCGCTCGTTCCGACCGACGAACCATGGGTGCTCTTCCAAGCGGTGCCTTCGACTGGCGGTCGAATGCAAAGCGTGCCTCCGACGAACGGCACTGCCGCGCGGCCGCGGACACCCCACATCAATTGACCCAGTTCCTGATTGGGCACTTGGTCGACCGACACCTTGAAACCCAAGTCCGCCGTGGCGCTCGGGTAGCCGACGGAGTGGATCGTCGGTGTGCAACCTTGCGCAGATGTCTTGGCACTGCAGTATGTCGAGACCTCAGGGTTGGGCACGAAGGCAAGCCCGGCATAGGCGTGCGCCAGAGGCAGCACTTGCGTCCCGTGCCACAGCGGTGGATCGATTCGGTACAGACCGGTCTTTGCGGGGTTCGTGAAACTCTCGAAGCTGGCCCAGATCGAGCCATTGCCGTCAAACGCGGCGTCGAGGAACGCGCCGACCTGGACTCCGACCGTGCCGATCTGCGTGACCAGTCCGGTGGTTAGGTCGAGAGAGTAGAGGAACGGGCCTTGGAGGCCGAACACGAACGCGCGCCCGTCTCGCGAGATCGCGAGTGCGGAAAACGTGTTGTTCGATCCCTGGATCTGAGCGACGAATGTGGTTTGCGCAGTTGCAGGATCGACCGTGTAGAGGTTCGAGACGAAAGGGTCCTTGCGCAGGATCCCGTACAGCTGGCCCGTCTGCGGGTGGAATTCGAGTGCTGGAAAGGACAGAGGCTTGAAGGCAAATGGGGGACTCGTGGATTCACTGCTGGTCCCGACGTTGTAACGATGTAGCGCGGATCGATGATCCCCGATTGAAATCCAGTTGACTGCAAACAGATCAGTTCCATCGAACGCCATCGACCAGATGATGTTGGCCCCGCGAGTGTAGCCAAATGCGGTCGACTCGCCGCTCACGGGATCATAGGCGCGCAGCGTTGAAAGTCCCGCCGCGTCACTGGAAATGAGAATGGAATGATCGGCAGCTGGACCCCGCTGTGCAACCTGGCCGAGCGAGCGGTCCACTCCCATGGCAATCGCAGTCACGACGCCCAGTGTGCGGGCCGCGCCTTGCAGCCATTGACGAGATCCCGCGCTGCGACTCGTGTGACTATGGGACGCGAAGTCCATCTATCGATACTCCCACTGGAGGTTGCTCCAACGGCCGAGTCCATCCGTCGCTTGAATCTCGACCTGCGAGTTAAAGTACCCCGTGAACTGGGGGTGCTGCGCGGTGGTTTCCGCGTCGACCTGCGGAATCGGAATGAAAGTCAGCGGGGCCTGCCCGGTTGCGGCCGTCGGCTCTGGAAAGTAGAAGGCAGTCAATCCCTGAGGCGAGCCGAACGACCACATCGGCACCGACACCTGTTGCTGCGCGGGCGGGGTGAAGGTGATGTAGCGAAGGTTGTACTCAACCGGCTTGCTCGAATCCGCGACAGGCAGTCCCAACGTTCGCGGCGGTTGCGACCAGCCAGGCATCGTGGGAATCGGCAGCGGGATCGGCCACTGTGTCGCGTACACCTTGACGTCCACAGGTTGCGCGCCCCCCACGAACGACGCGGGCACAATCACCATCCGCAGATCGCGTCCTGCTTTCGCAACCGGATTGAGAAACGTCGGCTGGTTGTGGCTGAACGAGTCGTTGCCGTAGCTCCCAGCCATCACGAACGAATGAACTTCGTCGAACCCGACGTCCACACCGATCCAACTGGCGTTCCCACCCACTACGCGGCGATTTCCCCAACCGTCTCCATCTAGGTCGAAGGCGAGAAGTTCGGCTCGCACGTTCTCTTCGAACACACGCGGACGAACAGGGTCGAAGTTCGCAGCTGTCAGGTACGGGTTGTTCACGGCACTGCGCGAGAGAAATACTCCGAGATTCGCTATCGGCGAACTCGGGAGCAGCCGCCAATCGCGACATTCCCAGTAGGGACTCGGAGCCCAGTCGGCGCGCGTCACGATGTACTCCCCGACGAAGCCGGGATCGATTCCCGCGACCCCGGGTGGCGGAACCGGGCCGTCCCACAGGTCGACGGCCGGGCTCGGAAGCGCAGGTGCCGGGGAACAATCGGGCCCCATCGGCAAGACGAAGCAGTCGTTCATGGAGCCTATGTGTGAGCAATCCAACAGTGGATATGTGGCCCCAGGAAAGAACGCAAATGTCACCCCCGACACTGCCATCGAGAAAAAGGTCGCTGAACCGCTTGCGGCGTTGTTCGCCCCGACGCGACCAGGCGCGAACACATTCGTTTGCCGGAATGGTCCCGTGCCGTTGACACGTACGCCAGTGTCTCCCGCATCAATGCCGAGCATCGCCATTGGCTTGGTAGCCCAACTTCCGCCGGCTGGAACTGGCCGCGTGCGGAACAGGTTGTTGAATATCATGGGGTTGCCGACGCCGCGAACGTAGAGATCTACATCACGCTTCGCAACCGGCCATTTGTCACAACCCGGATAAGTACAGTCAATGATGCCGACGGCGTCGCGGCGCGAGTCGTTGACCCACTGACGATTTCCGCCTTCAAGCGGCTTCCCCCACTGCGCCATGATGAACGTGTTGTTGTGAATCACAATGGGCTGATCCACGTAACCGCTAAAACCGTCCGTCATGTCGAACCAGTGCTTGGCCATTAGCACACCAAAGAAGGGTCCGGCAATGACTGAGTCGGCCAGTCGGTCGCGCCAATTGTGGCGCATATCGAACACACAGTTCGAGACTCGGCCTTGCAGTTCGACAAACGAGCTTGCGACGTTGAACTTCTGGTCGCTCTGGAACAGCACCTGAACATCGCCGCCCTGGAACGTGAATCCGTCTAGCATTTCTGGCACGTCGACCGCGATCGGCGACCACGAGATCCCGCCAACTGCTGGAAATGGGAGCGGGCTCCATTTGGTGGATTCACTGAAATCCACCAACACCTCAGCTGGGTAGCCTGAGATTCCGACTCGCTCTTGATCGGGCCAGATCACCGGGATCTTGGTCGAGAACCCTCCTCGAATAATGCAGGTTCGAGAGTTGACACCCTGGAGATGAACCCGATCACGCATGCGAATGGGAAAGGCGTCGCCACTGCCCTGCGCGTGCTGGCCGTAAAGCCCGGGGAGCGCGTAGACAATCGCCTGCGTGGTTTCGTACATCGCAGGGTCCGATTGATACTGCTGGTCGAGAAATATCTGGCACACATCCATTGCACGTTGAAGCGTTCTGAATGGCTGTCCTTCGTCGTTGATCCGATCGAATCCCGTCGATGGAACCACGGGATCGACTCCGAACACCGGGTCAACCCAGGCCTTGATCAGGAGCAACTGCGGATCTTGCTGACCGACCTGCGGAGTGGCGCCGAGCCGTGCATCGGTGAACGCAACAACTGCCAGCGAAAGCAACCATTGCCAGGGCCGCCGGGAACTACGGATCTTCATGTAGGGCCTCCTCGCCTTCCGTCGAGCTTACCACGTATGCCGGTAGGTGGATCTTGGCGGGGTATGCGGAACCGATTTCCGCTTGCGCTCAAGCCCATTGCGCCCCGCACAGGGGCGTAGTCACTCGGGACAGAGTCCGGTGCCGACGGCCGTAGTCGGGGGCTGAAGATCCGTCCGGCGCGGCGCTGGAGCGCTGCTTTGAGTGCGGCGCACGGTCGCGGGATGTCCGCTCTCAGCTGGTCACCGAGACGGGCCTCGAGTCGACGGGAGACTCGTGACTTACGTCGGATGCCACGGGTCGACTACCGCCACCCCACCGCCGTCGCCGACCGTCTACGCCGTTTGCGTCCGAACTTGCGCGCGATCCGTCGGGATGACGGCGACACGAAGGTCCTCGCTCGTCGTGTGCACATACACCTGGCTCGTGATCTCGGTGCTTGCATGCCCGAGCACGCGCGCCGCGACGATCAGCGGCACGCCGTGACGCGCCATGCGCGAAGCGGCGCTGTGCCGCAGGCTGTGGAGGTCAACCACGCCGTCGGCCGTCTGCCTGGCGATCCCAGCACGTTCCAGGATCCGATCGAGCAACCTGCGCGGGTTGTTCGTCTCGCGCTTCCAGTCGGCGCCTTCGGGGCTGAGGAAGACGCGGTCACTTGCCTGGACGAGCCGCTGCCGCGCTCGCTGATGCACGGCGCGCAACGCCCAAAGCTCCGCCACGAGCTCGGTGCGAAGCGGAACGACGCGCGTCCGACCGCTCTTCGTCGTCGTCGCGCGCAGCCTCATGGTCGCGCGCTCGCGATCGAGGTCAGCCCACGTCGCGCTGATCGTCTCGGTCCAGCGGCTGCCTGCTTCGAGCAGCGCCGTGAACAGCAGCCGCTGCGGGACTCGCGGCAGCCGCCGACGCTCGTCGTACTCGGAGCCCTTGGTGCCGTTCCCGATCGTCGTCTCGGCGGCGCGGTTGGCGGCCTGCTCGTCGTCGTCGGCGCGAGCGGCATCCAGGAGCGCCTTGATCTCCTGATCGGATAGAGCGCGTCGCACGTGCCGCCGGTGCCGCTCGGTGTACGGCAGCGGCTTGAAGTTGCGGATCGGGCTCTGCGCGATCAGCCCCGCGTTCTCCGCCCACCGAAGCATCGCCTTCAACGACCCGACCTCGACGTTGATGGTCCGGTTCGAGAGGCCCAGCTTGAGCCTCGCGGAGCGGTACTGCATCAGCTCTACCGGGTCGAGATCTCGCACGCGCTTCGACCGCAGCGACGCCAGGATTCGCCGCAGGTGGATCGTGACGTTGAGGACCTGCTTCTCGCCCGCGCGCTGCGCGAGGTCCTGGAGGTACAGCGGCACGATCTCGGCGAGCGGCCGTGATTGCCCTTCGACGCTGCCGAGCCCCGCGAGTTCGAGATCGCGCTGGCTGATGATCTCGGTTCGCATGCGCTCGGCGACGCGCTTGTCGGGCGACAGCGCCTGGCGTCGGCGTTGACCCTTGCCGTCCTTCCAGTCCAAGTACCACAGCGGCTTCCCGCGCCCGCGCTTCTCTTGGAAGAGCTTCCCCTGGCCCAGCGCGCGCCCGAGGCGGCTCACGGCGCACCTCGTTTCGCCACCCACGCGTCGACGTCCGCCCGCCGCCACCGCGGCCGGGTGCCGATCATGATCGGCGTCGGCACCTCGCCCGCGTGTCGAAGCGCTCGGAGCGTCCGTTCGTCGATCCGCAACAGCGCGGCGAACTCCGGCGCGGTCAGGAACTCGGGTCGCGTGTCGGTCATGGGCTCCATGAGCCTCGGCTGCGGCACGGCAGCAAGCGCTTCGGCGAGGTTCGTCGCCGCGCGTTCGAACACCTCGGCCTGCTCTCGGTGCAGCGCAGCGAGCCGCCGAAGGTCCTGTTGCAACTCGTTGGCGGACATCAGCGTGCCTCCTCGACGGCGAACCCCAGCTCGCCGAGCACGCGCGCTTCGATCAGGCGCCGCGTGGCCGTGTTGATCGGCCGGAGCGCGTAGTGCGGCTTGCCCGCCGCGTCCTCGCGAAGCGGGAAAGAGAGCACGTACTTGCCGCCCTTGGTCCTGCGCACGCCCACGCCGTCGGCGCGGAGCGCGTCGTCGATCAGGAACGACGCCCAGCCGACGAGGCCGCTCGCGGTCAGGTGGTCGGGTGCCGGGACGAACGAGATCCCGCTGATGCGAGGGCTCATACCTCGCCCTCCGCCGCACCGGCGGCGTACCCCGCGCCAATCGGCGCCTTGCACGCCTTGCATGCCCACACGCCGGGCGCGGTCTCCTCCCACCACGCCGTCGCGCCGCAGGCCTCACACGCCGACGCGATCGCGGCCGCCGCCCCAGCACTCGGAGGGGATTCATGGCTTTCATGGGTTGGTTGCTGATCACCCATACATGAGGAGACATCCACCCCCTCACGCGTAGGGCTAGGATCCATCCCACCAAAGCCACCATTCCCCCCGACCTCCGTCCCGGCCAGCCGCCAGACGCCCGCGCCACTGCGATCAGCGAGGCGCTGAATCCGCAGCCCATTGAGCCGTCGGTCAGTGACGGTCCCCAGGTACTTCCCCAGCCGCTTCGTGTTGACGATCTGCCCTCGCTCGACGCAGCCGATCGCAGAAAGCGCCTGCATCAAGTTGGTGTGGTCCTTCGCCTTCTCGGCGACCTCGGCTGCGGTGGTGCGCTCGGTTCCAACCACATCGCGCCAGGCCGTGTGCAGGCCGAGCAGGTCCGCAGTCTCGGGATCCTTCATGTCGTTCCGAGCCATCACGAGCACGGGATCCGGCTCGCCCAGCATTACCAGTGCTGACGGCAAGCAGAAAAGGGACCTCTGCGGCACTCTGAAAAGGGACCCCCTTGGAGCTGGCCTGGGCCGGTCGGGGGAGCAGGGGGCGGAGCCCCCGCATCGCGGAGCGCAGCTCCGCATCCTCGTTCGCTCGTCGTCGTGACGACGGGCGATCCGAAGCGCCCGACAGGGCGACCCCCATGGGGGTCGAGCGCGCCGTTCAGCCCGCACTCTTGCGCCGCGTGCGCGCGTCCTTGAGCCGGTAGCTCTCGCCCTCGGTCTTGAGGATCGTCGCGTGGTGCACGACGCGATCGATCACCGCGGCCGCCGCCGTGGCATCGAGGAAGACCTCGCTCCAGCGCGCAAACGGCAGGTTCGTCGTGA
>JACQZX010000150.1 GCA_016213665.1 Actinomycetota bacterium
ATCTTCCAGTTGCATGAACACATCTGGGCAGTGGTCGACACACAATCCATCGCCAGTGCACAAGTCTTGGTCGATCCACACACGCATCGTCACGAATCCTACAAAGTCGCAGCAAGAACGGCGGCTGCGATGAGAACCACATTGCGCACTATGTGACCGACACCGATTGGGCGAGTGCTGAATGAGCCGAAGCACGCGCACGGCGGACGTTGACCGTGAGCCAGCCGAAACGCCAGGAGGGCGCTGAACGTGGCGAACAGCGCCACCGCTACCCATGCAAAGATGTGGCGCTGCCACTGCACCAGCAGCACCGCACCGATGGCGACCTCGACGATCGGAACGAAGCCCGTGATCGAGCCTGGGACACCGAGACCTGTCGCCTGCGAGCGCCACTGTTCACCAAGAGCCAGCTTGGACACGCCCGCCAGCAGCAACACGGCGGCCACGAACACAGCCGCGGCGATTCCCCACCACGAACTGCTCATCAGACGGCGACAGTGAGGCCCTCGTGGGCGGCAAACACATCGAACCCGCGAACCTCGCCGGCGGCGATGGCACAACGCGCGACCTCATCGAGCGCGACATCTGTTCTCGCCGGATCGTGGTGGAAGAGCGCGAGGCGACCAACTCCACACTTGTGCGCGAGCCACATCGCATAGTCGATAGTGCAATGACCCCACGTCGACTTCGCCGCGAATTCTCCCGCTGTGTACTGCGAATCGTGAATCAGCAGATCGACTCCCTCGACCAGTTCACGCGCACCATCACTGACCGAGAAGGACCCGTCGTAGGGCTGCTGGTGATCGCTCAGGTAGGCAACGCTACGCCCGCCCCACTCGACCCGATAGCCGAGAGTCGGGCCGATGTGCGGCACCAGGCGAGCGATAATGCGCAGACCACCGACAGAGAACTCGCAGTCGCCGGTGTCGTGAAAGCGGACCGACCCAGGGAGTTCATCGACCGTGACCGGGAACAGTGGCGGTCGGATCACCGCCGCCATCACCTGCTGCACGGTGCGCCCGTCGTCCTGCGTCGGCGCGTAGACATCGAGTTCTGACCCCTCGCACAACAACGGGCTGAAGAAGGGCAGACCCTGCGTGTGATCCCAATGCAGATGACTCAGCAAGCAGGTACCGCGAAAGGCCCCGTCGCTCGCCAGCGCGGCGCCGAGGTAGCGCGCGCCGGTTCCGAGATCGAAGAACAGAGGGTTCTCGCCGGGGGCACGCAACGCCACGCACGACGTGTTGCCTCCGTATCTAGCGGTGTCGTCGCCATGACACGGTGTCGATCCGCGAACGCCGAAGAACGTCACGTGCATGACCTGCCCACCCCCTCACGCACCACGTTAGGCCGCGCTTGGCGCGCGGAGCAACGCCTCCGGGGACGTGACCAATGTCGCACACGGGTGCCGAAGTCGCCGGGCCCTGCAACTAACTTGCGACCGTGACCGCCGGTTCAGTTGTTGCCAACGGAGTTGAGTTCGCGTATCTCGCCGCCGGCGACGATGATGTGACCCGCCCGTTGGCACTGTGTCTGCATGGCTTCCCCGACAGCGCCAACGGTTTTCGCCATTTACTACCAGCGTTGTCGGCTGCCGGCTACCGAGCAATTGCGCCATTTCAACGGGGCTACGCGCCGACGCAGGTAGCGGCCGATGGGTGCTATCAGAGCGGCGCACTCGCGTTGGATGCCAACGCGCTGCACGAAGCGCTCGGTGGTGGCAGCGCCGCGATCATCATCGGACACGATTGGGGCGCGGTCGGTGCGCATGGGGCGGCCGTGCTCGAACCCGACCGGTGGCGACGCGTCGTCACGATGGCAGTGCCACCCGGGGACGCCTTGGCGCGTGGCTTCCTCACCAATTTCACCCAGTTGCAGAACAGTTGGTACATGTTCTTCTTCCTGCACCCGCTATCGGATCTCGTCGTGGCGGCCAATGATCTCGATTTCATCGATCAGCTGTGGGCGCAGTGGTCGCCGGGCTACGACGCCTCCGCCGACGTCGCCCTCGTCAAGCAGTCACTTCGCGACCCCGCCAACCTGGCGGCCGCGCTCGGCTACTACCGAGCAACGCTCGGCGATGGCCGCCGCCACGAAAACTACGACGCCGCGCAGCAGGCGACGCAGCAACCCCCGCCGCAGCCGACGCTGTACCTGCACGGCCGCGACGACGGGTGCATCGGTGTCGACATCGCCGAAACCGCAGCAACTCTGTTGCCTTCCAACATCACGGTCGAGATCGTCGACGATGCCGGTCACTTCCTGCATCTCCAACGGCCAGCGTTCGTCAACGCCAGAATTGTCGACTTCGTGAACTGACCGTCGACGGAACGTCAGTCCCAGGCGTGATCGGTGTCGTACGGGCGGCCTCGTGGTGGCGACGCAGCCCGCTTCCATACCAGCACGCGACGCCGGAAGTAGCAGACCTCCTGACCGTCCTGGTTGAAACCCTTGGACTCGACGGTGACCACCCCTCGATCATCTTTCGACTTGCTTTCCTGCACGGCGATGACGCGGGTCTCGGCATGGATCGTGTCGCCGTGAAACGTCGGGAACTTGTGCTGCAGGGTTTCGACTTCCAAATTGGCGATCGCGGCACCGCTGACATCGGGAACACTCATGCCGAGAACCAGCGAATAGACCAGGTTGCCGACCACGACGTTGCGGCCCTGCACGCTCTGCGCGGCGAACCAGTCGTTCGTGTGCAGCGGGTGATGGTTCATGGTGATCATGCAGAACAGGTGGTCGTCGGCCTCAGTGATCGTCTTGCCCGGCCAGTGCCGATACACGTCACCGACAACGAAATCCTCGAGGTAGCGGCCAAACGGGCGCTCATGGGTGGTCATGTCGTCAACAATGCCACGCGTCGCACCGATCTACGGGCCATCGCCGGGGTGATGGGCATGCGGCCGCCGCTCGAAGCGAGCCGAGAAGTCGAGCGCGCTCTCGCGGTTGGTGTCGGTCTCGGCGGCAAGCTCGCGCAGCTTTTGCAGCTTTCCGCGGCGTTTGATGCTCCACGGGCCGACACGCAAGGTGAGATAGAGCGCACCGCCGAGCAGGATCGGAAACCAGAACTGCGCGATGCGATAGGTCAACACGCCCAGCGTCGCGTTCGCGCGCGTGAGACCGAAACCGACGAGCGTCGGAATGTAGGCGCCCTCGACAATGCCGAGTCCACCCGGTGTTATCGGAATGATCGCCAGCACGTTGGCAAGGCCGAACGAGACGATTAGCGCGTCTGCATCCAGCGAAGGGCCAAAGGCGCGTAGAAACACCCACAGAGACGCGGCATCGAGCACCCAGTTCGCCGCCGCCCACACCGCCACCCTGCCGAGCAGTTTGCGATCGGACGCCAGGTCTTCCAATCTGCCGCCGATCTGACGCACCGCGGCGCCGGCACGGTCTTCGTTCAGTCCCAATCGGCGCGCGATCCAGCGCAGCACCCGTTCGGCTCGGCCCTGACCTTCCATCAGCCCAATCACCAACACGGCCGCGAATCCCATGAGAATGGCGCCCGCTATGGCGGCAGTGCCGTAGAACTTGTTCACCCCCCGGAGTGGGATCGACACGATCAACCCGAGCCAGAGCACAACATTCAGCATTACTGCTGACCCCAATCCCGCGGTCGCCAACGCGAACCCGGCATCAGGCCCCTGGACGCCCGACAACGTCATCAGTCGGTAGCCCAACGCCGACCCGGCGGCGCTACCACCGGGCACGATGCTGCTGAGCGCCTTGGTACTCATCTGGATGCGGAACAACCGCCAGCGTGAAATGCCGTGGCCACCGTCGCCGAGCGCAGCCTTGGTCAACAGCGAGTAACAGAACAGCGCGAGTAACTCCAGTCCGAGACCGAGACCGAGCAGCCATGGGTTGACGGTGCGGGCCTCGCGAGCAGCGTTGCGCATGCCTGGTATGAGCGGCAGCACGAAGAACCACACAACCAGCACCACCGCCAGCAACTTGAGCGTCAGTCGGAATGGTCGCGCCCGCCGCGGGCGGGGTGGACCCCCCGTGTCATCGAGCGAGACGCGCGGTAGCTCACCGGTGAGAGGGTCAACGGAGCCGATCGCCACCCCTTATTGATAGCCGATCAGGCGTCAGCTCGCGGCGCGAAACATCTCGCGCAACCGATCGGTGAGCAGTTGCTCTTGTGCAGCCGGTGTCTTCCCGAGGTGGACAACGACCAACTCGCGATCGGGAAGCACCACGGTGTACTGCCCCTCGTAGCCGTGGCACGCAAGGCTGCCGGCGAACTCCGGCCACAGCCACCAGTGTGCGCCGTAGTCGAACCCGGCCGTGCCGTCCGCGGCAGTGTCGTGGGCGGTGAAGGTGCGAGCGTGGTCGCGCCAGCCAACCGGCAGCACGCGGCTTCCGTCGGCGGCCACCCCGTCGTTGCGATACATCTCCCCGAAGCGAGCGAAATCACGAGCGGTTGCGTATACGTAGCTCGACCCGACGAACGTGCCCGCGTTATCGAACTTGGGAATCGCCGACGACATTCCCGCGGGCTCGAATAGCCGCTCGCGGAGGAACGCGGTCACTCCCGGCCGACCACCGCCGATGATCTCACCGACAATGCGGGCCACGATGTTGCTGGTGCCGCTTGAGTAGTTCCACGTGCTGCCCGGTGGATGCAGCAAGGGCAATCCGGCCGCATAAGCAGCCATGTCGTCCGCCCCGGCGCCGTAAAGCATCTCCAGGCAATGACTCACCGAGTCGTCGACATAGTCTTCGACGAACTCGAGGCCGGATCGCATGTTCAGCAACTGTTGCAGCGTGATCGCGGCCTTGGGCGTGCCGACCCATTCGGCGACCGGCGCCGGAGCCTCGAGATGCAGTCGGCCATCGCCGACCAACAGACCGACCGCCGCGTGGGTGATGCTCTTGGCCATACTCCACGAGATCAGCGTTGTCTGCTCATCGACCGGCCCACCGGGGCCGAACATCGTGTCGGGCTGTTGCCCGTAGCGTTCGCCGACGATGACACCCGACTGCATCACAACCAAGGCCAAGCTGACACCGTGCGCAGCGTCGGCGGCGAACAACTCGTCGGCTACGCGCTCGACTGCTGCAGTGTCGATGGGCACATTCCGAACGTAACACCGACTCCTGTGCGCAGATACCGTTCCTGTAATGCCGATACCGTTCCTGTAATGAAGGTGGAGGCGGTGCTTGCCACATATCTGGAAGTCGTCGACAGCGTGGCCCCGGGGTTGGTGGAAGGGCTCTACGTAGTCGGGTCGTACGCATTGAACGACTGGGTCGATGGTGCGAGCGATATCGACATCGTCGCCGTCACTGCCGAACCGGCCACCGACGACGACTTCGAGTTGCTGCGCAGCGCGCATGCAAAGCTGTCCGACCGGCAACCGAAACCGGACATCGACGGACCGTACTTGGCATGGGGCGACCTGTTGATCGAGCCTGCTACCGGGTTACATCGACCGTGGAAGCTCGGCGACGAGCTCCACCACGACGGCGACTGTTTCGAGATCAATCCGGTGCTCTGGTTCTCGCTGGCGAAGTACGGCATCGCCGTGCGCGGTCCTGATCCGCGCATTCTCGGCATCCCCACCGACACCGAAGCACGCATTCGTTGGGTGGTAGGCAACCTTCAGACGTATTGGTCGGCGGTGGCACGTCAGGTCGACGACGCATGCCGCGGTGCCGAGCCGGCAACATTCGAAACAGCCGCCTTCGTGTGGTGCGTGCTCGGATCATTGCGATTGCACTACACCGCGTTCACCGGCGATGTCACGTCTAAGCGCGGGGCCGGCGAACACGGCCTCCGCGTCGCCGCCACCCAGTTTCACCCGACGATTCGGGCGGCAATGGCCCACCGCGCGGCCGGCGAATTGGGCGAAGTCTCGGCGGAACAGATGCAGCGTGCAGCGTCACTAATTCGTTGGTGCACGACAGAAGTCACCGAGGCGGTCAGCAAGCCGTTCTAGTGGTGTCGCGGTCGAGCCACTTGTGAGGCGTGTCGGGAACGGGACTGGTCGCCATCGCGATCGCCTCATCGACGCTAAGTGCCCGCTGAGCCAGCGCGCGATGTGCGGGCCGCACGAATCCAGCCGCCACGGCAGCATCCATCCACTCAAAGAGCGGCCCCCAATAACCGGCAACGTCGAGCAGCACTACCGGCTTGGCGACGATTCCGAGCTGATTCCAGGTGAGCATCTCGGCGAACTCGTCGACCGTGCCGAAGCCGCCGGGCAGCACGATGAAGCCAACGGCCAAATCGCACAGCCGCGCCTTGCGCTCGTGCATCGTGGGCACGACCTCCAAGCGGGTCAACGAGCGATGGGCGACCTCGGCCCCGACGAGTTGTTCGGTGATCACCCCGATCACCTCGCCACCTGCCCGCATCGCCGCGTCGGCCGTGACGCCCATCAATCCGACGCTGCCGCCACCGAAGACGACCCCGATACCACGATCGGCCAACGAAGCTCCGAGTTGCCGGGCGCCGGCCGCGAACGCGGGCGAACTTCCATCGTTGGAGCCGCAGTACACGCAAACACGAATCGGCTCCATGTGGGCAGCATCGCACATATCAGTAGCCTCGCTCTGTGACAAATTTCAGTTCCGAACTGTCGGCGGCAGGCGATGCAGTCGATCTGGCGGCAGCGGTCGTCGGCACCGGGGTGCGCCACCTCGTCAACGGCGGGGGGCCCGACAGCAATCAGGCACTTGCCTACGACCTCGCTCACGCAAGTGCACAGGTCGCTGCGGCGCGGGCCATGCTGAGCTACGCCACCAAAGGAGAGGTGGAGGCGCGTATTACCAACGCGTTCGTCGCGGAAGTTCTGCACGACCTCATCACGCGCATCGTCGGCCGGGAAGCACTCTGGGGCGCGTCGGCGGCGCCGCTGCGCGACGCTGAATCGTTCCTTGGGGAGTTTCGAGCCCCTGAATTCGTGGCATCACTCGCCGAGCAACCCGGCCTCAGCCACCTCGACGACGAAATGACGATGGTGGCCGAGACGTTCCGCAGTTTCGCCGACAAGGTGATCAAGCCCCACGCCGAACGAGTACACCGCGAGAACGCCGACGTGCCCGAGGAGATCGTGCAAGGCCTCGCCGCGATGGGCGCATTCGGTCTCAGCGTGCCAGCCGAGTTCGGCGGCTACAGCGAGGGCGGCAGCAACGAATACGTAGGCATGGTGGTGGCTACCGAGGAACTGAGCCGAGCCTCGCTGGGCATCGGTGGATCACTCATCACGCGGCCCGAGATTCTGGCCCGAGCATTGATCAACGGCGGCACCCAAGCCCAGAAGGCTCAGTGGTTACCACTGCTTGCCACCGCCGAAGTCATGCCGGCGGTCGCTGTCACCGAGCCCGACTACGGCAGTGACGTTGCCAACATCAAGGTCACCGCCACCGCCGCGCCGGGGCCTGACGGGGAAGCCGGCTACGTGATCAACGGTGTCAAGACATGGTGCACCTTTGGGGCCCGCGCCGATGTGCTTGCGCTGCTGGCGCGCACCGGCAGCGATCAGGTCAAGGGGCACCGCGGGTTGAGTCTGTTCATCGTTCCCAAGCCGCGCGGTGAGGGACATGCGTTCGCGTTCGCCCAGCCGGCACGACGAGACGGCACCATTGGCAAGATGGAGGGTCGTGCGATCGACACGATCGGCTATCGCGGAATGCACAGCTACGAGGTCGCGCTGGACAATTGGTGGGTACCGGCGGGAAATCTGGTCGGCGAGGCCGAAGGCGTCGGCAAGGGATTCGCGATGCAGATGGCGGGATTCGAGAACGGCCGGTTGCAGACCGCCGCCCGCGCCGTCGGTGTGATGCAGGCGGCATACGAAGCAGCACTCGATTACGCGCGCAATCGCAAGGTATTCGGTAGCCACATCATCGACTACCAGTTGACACGAATGAAGCTGGGGCGGATGGTGATGCTCATTCAGGCGGGTCGCCAGTTCGCCTACCACGTCGCGCATCTGATGGCTGATGGCAAAGGAACCGCCGAGGCGGCGATGGTGAAAGCCTACGTTTGCAAAGCGGCCGAGTGGGTCACGCGCGAAGCAATGCAGATCCATGGCGGTATGGGCTACGCCGAGGAGTTCACCGTGTCGCGACTGTTCGTCGACGCGCGGGTGCTGAGCATCTTCGAGGGTGCTGACGAGACGCTGTGCCTGAAGGTGATCGCCCGCCGTCTGTGCGAAGCCACCGGCTAGAGCAGTTCTTCCAAACTGCACAACCTGGCGAAGTCGGCGCCGACATGATCGTCGTAGGGGTCGAGCAGGATCGGGTGCAAGCCGGCAGCACGAGCGCCGCCGACATCCATCGTCACCGAATCTCCCACATAGGCAATACGAGCGCGGTCGGCGCCGGGGAAATGTTCGAGAGCGAACTCGAAGATCCTCGGGTCGGGCTTGGAGACACCGACCACATGACTGTCGATGATCACGCGAACCGGCGTATGCGGCCCGTCGCCGACCTGGCAGACACCGCTGCGCTGCAGCACCTCCGCGATTTGGCCGCTCGCGTTGCTGATCACTCCCATCGGCAACCCGACGGCGTGCAGAGCTTGCAGCGCGCGCACGCTCTCGGGGATCGGCCAGCGCCACGTGTAGGCATTGCGAGTTCGCTCCAATACGGCGGCAGCGAGCTCGATCTCGTGGTCGAACACTCCGACGGAGCGCACGTAGGCGAGGTCGTATTCATGCCAGAACGACTCGACCGATTGCGCAGCGCTTTTGGCCGCCATGCCCGAATAGTGCGCCCTTCGGTGCGCCGCTTCCGAGCCATCACCCCCGTGATAGGCCAGTAAGGGTCCGAGCACGGTGGGGTCAGGCAGTAGCAAGATCCCGCCGGCGTCGAACAGGATGGCGTCGAAGTTCCTGGCGATCACGCTGCGAACCTAACGGCTGGAACATAACCTTGCCGTGTGAAAAGCGCCCGCGACTTCTTCAAGCCCCTCGCGGCCGGAGCTCCCGAACCACTTCGCGAGCTGCCGGTCCGGCCGAGTCGAGTCATCCACTTCTTTCCACCACACAACGACAAGCTGGTGGCCAAGCTGCCTGAACTCGTTCCGACGGTCGACATAATGCTTGGGAATCTCGAAGACGCGATCCCGATGACCGAGAAGCAAACGGCGCGGGCGGGTCTCGTCAAGGTCGGAAAAACTGTCGACTTTGGAAGTACGCAGTTCTGGACACGGATCAACAGTCTCGACTCACCGTGGGCGCTGGATGATCTGATCACCCTGGTCGGTGAAATCGGCGACAAGCTCGATGTGATCATGGTGCCCAAGGTCGAAGGTGCCGAGGACATCCACTACGTCGATCGATTGCTCGCCCAAATCGAAGCCAAGGCCGGCTTGCGCAGGCCGCTGCAACTGCACGCGATTCTCGAGACAGCTCGCGGGGTGACCAACATCGAGGCCATCTGTGCGGCATCGCCGCGCATGCAGGGCCTCTCGCTCGGGCCTGCCGACCTGGCGGCCAACCGGCGAATGAAGACGACTCGTGTCGGCGGTGGCCACCCCGACTATCTCGTGCGCGCTGACGCCCAGGACGGCTCGATCGAGCGCGCTGTCTATCAGCAGGATCTCTGGCACTACACGCTGGCCCGCATGGTGGACGCCTGTGTCACCTACGGCCTGCTGCCGTTCTACGGACCCTTCGGCGACATCAAAGACACCGTTGCGTGCGAAGACCAGTTCCGCAACGCTTACCTGCTCGGTTGTGTCGGGGCATGGAGCTTGCACCCGAGCCAGATCGAGATCGCCAAACGCGTCTTCAGCCCGCGCCCCGAAGATGTGCGCCAGGCGCAGCGAGTGATCGACGCGATGGGCGATGGCACCGGCGCGATCATGCTCGACGGCAAGATGGAAGACGACGCCTCCGTGAAGCAATGCATGGTCGTCGTGTCGCTGGCACGTCAGTTGGCCGCCCGTGATCCCGAGTTGGCCAAGGCTTACGGTTTCTAATGCGGCCGCGCCGATCGGTCCTGTACATGCCGGCCGCCAACGAGCGGGCTTTGGAGAAGGCCAAGACGATCGCGGCCGACGCGATCATCTTCGATCTCGAGGATGCCGTTGCGCCGGACGCCAAGCAGCAGGCGCGCGCGAACGCGGTGGCAGCCGCCAACTCAGGTGCTTACGGGACGCGCGAGCTGACGATTCGTTGCAACGGACTCGACACGCCGTGGGGCGTCGATGACCTCGCCGCGGTCTCACAAACTGCCGTCGCGGCGGTAGTGATTCCGAAGGTTTCATCTGTCGCCTACCTCGCCAAGGTCGCCGATCGGCTCGATGCCGCCGGTGCCCGCGCCGACATGAGGATTTGGGCGATGATCGAAACGCCGACGGCGATTCTCGATGCGCGCGCTATCGCCGCCCACTGGCGCGTGGAAGTGCTGGTGATGGGCACCAACGACCTTGCCCGCGAGCTGCGATCGTCGCACAGCGCGGCCGCCCGCTACCCCCTACTCCCCCATCTGGCCGCGTCTCTGCTCGCCGCTCGCGAGGCGGGCAAGACGATTCTCGACGGAGTCTTCAACGATGTGAAAGATCTCGCCGCGTTTCGCGCCGAGTGCGATCAGGGCTTCGAGTTGGGCTTCGATGGCAAGACCCTGATCCACCCCGGCCAAGTCGATATCTGCAATGAAGTTTGGTCACCGAGCAAGCAAGAAGTCGAACACGCCTGGCGCGTGATCGCCGCCTTCGAGGAGGCGACGACAACCGGCCGCGGCGTGATCACCGTCGACGGCAAGATGATCGAGAGCCTGCACGTCGCCAACGCACAGCGCGTGCTGGCGCTGGCCAACGCGATCAACGAACTGGGCTAGTCGGACTGGTTAAGCGACCACGGCGTAGCCGCCGATCAGAGTTTCGCTCGGAACAAACCCATAGTGCGCTCCCACGCTTCGGCGGCACCTGTCGCCGAGTACACGTCGGGTCGCGAGTCGTTGAAGAAGCCGTGATGACAGCCGGCGTGAATATTCATCGTCGCGTCCTTGCCGAGATCGCGCAGCTTGGTCTCCAAAGCGCGGGTCGCCTCTGGGCCAGCGAAGTCGTCGTGCTCGGCGTATTCGCCGACGATGGTGGCCGTGATGGCCGACCAATCGGGTTGCGCCGACGCCCACGGGATCACGCCGTAATACGGCGCACACGCGGCAACGGCGTCGGGTCGCTGCGACGCGATCACCAGCGCCAACCCGCCGCCCATGCAGTAACCGACGACACCGATGTTCGCTGCGCCCGACCGTGCTTGCAACAGGTCGACGGCCCCACTCATGTCCTTACCAGCCTGCGCCATGTTGAGCGCCATCATCAATTTGCCCGCGCCGTCGGGCTCGGTGCTGGCCTCACCGTGGTAAAGATCGGGAGCGAGGGCGGTGAACCCGGCGGCGGCGAAGCGATCGACCACGTCTTTGATGTGGGGCACCAAGCCCCACCACTCCTGTATCACCAGCACTCCCGGCCCCGAACCGGCCAGATAGCCATCGCAGGTGTGCCCGTTGCTCTTGAATGTGACCATCTCGCCCATCAAGCGAACGGTACTACCATGGCGGCCATGAACGTGCTCGACACCCACCCGGCCGACGCCTTTGCCATGGATCGCAAACACGTGTTCCACTCGTGGAGTGCGCAGGGAGCGCTGAACCCAGCCGTCGTCACCCGCGCCGAAGGCAGCCACTTCTGGACCGAGGACGGCAGCAAGTACCTCGACTTCTCCAGCCAACTGGTCAACGTCAACATCGGTCATCAACACCCCAAGCTCGTCGCCGCGATCAAGGAGTACGCCGACAAGCTGTGCACCGTCGCGCCGTTTCACGCCAACGACGCACGCAGCGAAGCGGCCCGGCTGATCTGCGAGTTATCGGGACTCGACATGGTCTTCTTCACCAACGGTGGCGCCGAGGCGACAGAGAACGCGGTGCGAATGTCGCGGCTGCACACCAGCCGCGACAAGGTGCTCACCACCTACCGCAGCTATCACGGCGCGACCAGCGGAGCGATAACCCTCACCGGAGATCCGCGTCGATGGCCGAGCGAACCGGGAATGCCAGGCGTCGTGAAGTTCTGGGGACCGTATACATATCGCAGCGCGTTCCACAGCAGCAACGACATCGAGGAATGCAATCGGGCGCTACAACATCTCGACGAGGTGCTGATGGTGGAAGGCGCGCAGAACGTCGCCGCCATCGTTCTCGAGACGGTGGTCGGCACCAACGGCATCCTCGTGCCGCCCGATGGCTACCTGCAGGGCGTCCGCGAGCGATGCGATCGCCACGGCATCGTCATGATCTGCGACGAGGTGATGGCCGGCTTCGGTCGCTGCGGTGAATGGTTCGCCTACCAGAAGTGGGGTGTGCTGCCCGATCTCGTCTGCTTCGCCAAGGGTGCCAACTCCGGTTACCTGCCATTGGGTGGCGTCATCCTCAGCCGTAAGGTCGCCGACACGTTTAAGGACCGCGCCTACCCCGGCGGACTGACGTACTCCGGCCACCCGTTGGCTTGCGCGTCGGCGGTCGCCAGTATCAACATCTTCAAGGACGAGGGCATCATCGAGCATGCGCGCTCGCTGGGAACCGATGTCATCGCACCGGGACTCGACAAGTTGATGGCCAATCACCCCTGCGTCGGCGACGTGCGCGGGCTGGGCGTGTTCTGGGCGCTGGAGCTGGTGAAGAATCGATCGACGCGCGAGCCGTTGGTGCCGTACAACGCGGCGGGCGCGGAGACAAAGCCGATGGGCGAGTTGGCGGCGGCTTGCAAGGCGAAAGGCCTATGGCCATTCATTCACTTCAACCGTCTGCACGTGGTGCCACCCTGCAACACCAGTGTCGAACTGGTCGAGAGTGGGCTGGCAATTCTTGACGACGCACTCGGCGTGGCCGACACGTACTACACCGGCTGAACTCAGCTACCCACTATCCAGGTGCCGTTGCTGCGCAGCAACGACGTCAGATCGCCGGGACCCTTCTTCTCGGATGCCGCGGCCAACTGCGCGCCGACCATTTGCCCGTAGTCGCCGCGATCGACATCGCGGAAGATACCGAAAGGTGTCGGCGAATGATCGTCGTGCGACAACCGCGCCAAGGCGAACGCCAAGCCCGGGTCGGCTCGACTGGGATCGTGCACGAGCAGCGCATCGACACCGACATCTGCGACTTGCACGATGCGAAGTTGACCGTCGCTCCCCATCACGACCCCACTGTGGCCGTCGACCCCGAAACGGATCGGTTCGCCGGGCTTGAGGTCGATCATCATCTCTTCTCGCGCCTGACGGCCGGTGACGTCGTCGAATGCTCCGTCGTTGAACACGTTGCAGTTCTGCAGTATCTCGACGAATGAGGCTCCGCGGTGCGCGTGGGCAGCGCGGAACACATTCATCATGTGCTTGCGATCGAGATCGTGCGTTCGAGCGACGAAGGAAGCTTCCGCTCCAAGGGCGACCGCCAGCGGATTGAACGGATGATCGATCGAACCCATGGGTGTGCTCTTGGTGACCTTGCCCTCCTCCGAGGTCGGCGAGTACTGACCCTTGGTGAGTCCGTAGATGCGGTTGTTGAACAGCAAGATGGTGAGGTTGACGTTGCGGCGCAACGCGTGAATGAGGTGGTTGCCGCCGATCGAAAGCGCGTCACCATCACCGGTGATGACCCACACATCGAGGTCGGGACGGGCGACGGCAATGCCGGTGGCGATGGCCGGCGCGCGGCCATGAATGCTGTGCATCCCGTAGGTGTTCATGTAGTACGGGAAACGGCTACTGCAACCGATTCCGCTGACGAAAACCGTGTTCTCAGGCGCGACACCCAACTCGGGCATCAGCATCTGCACTGCCAGCAAGATGCCATAGTCGCCGCAACCCGGACACCACCGCACCTCTTGATCGCTGGTCCAATCCTTCTTACTTGTCACCGGTATCATCGTGTCGCTCGCCGGTACGTTCACGACAGCACCTCCTTGATCGCGGATTCCAGTTCGGCAGCGCTGAACGGAAGACCCTGAACCTTCGTCACCGGTTTGGCATCCACCAGATATTCGGCGCGCACGATGCGGCACAGTTGGCCCAGGTTCAGTTCCGGAACCAAGATGTGCGGGAAGGTACGCAACAGGTCACCGAGGTTGCGCGGCAGCGGATTGAGGTGAGTGAGATGGATCCAGGCCACCTTCGTGCCTTCGCGACGCGTACGTTGCACAGCGGCGTCGATTGCCGCCCACGTCGAACCCCACCCAAGTAGGCACACCTCGGCATCGGCGTCGCCGACCACGGTGGCCAGGGGAATGTCGTCGGCGATGCCTGCGATCTTCGCCGCCCGCAGATGCACCATCGTCGAGTGGTTGGCAGGGTCGTAACTTATGTTGCCGGTGCCATCTTCTTTCTCGATGCCGCCGACGCGATGCATCAGACCCGGCGTACCCGGAATCGCCCACGGTCGCGCGAGCGTTTCCGGATCGCGTTGGTACGGCCAGAACTCCTTGGTGCCATCGTCGGCAACATGATTCGTCTCGGTTGCGAACGGTACCGAGATATCGGGCAGCGACGCCGCGTCGGGCAGCAACCACGGCTCACTGCCATTGGCCAGATAGCCGTCGCTGAGCAGGATCACCGGCGTGCGGTACTTGAGTGCAATGCGAGCGGCTTCGATGGCCGCGTCGAAGCAGTTACCCGGGCTGTAAGCGGCCACGATCGGAAGCGGAGCCTCCGCATGGCGACCGTACATCGCGATATTGAGATCGGCCGCTTCGGTCTTGGTGGGAAGGCCCGTCGACGGGCCGCCGCGCTGGATGTCAACGAGCAGGAACGGAAGCTCGAGCGAGACGGCCAAGCTAAGTGTTTCGCTCTTCAGTGCCAGCCCGGGGCCGCTGGTGGTAGTGACACCGAGATGGCCGGCGAACGCCGCCCCCAACGCCATGCCGGCGGCGGCGATCTCGTCCTCGGCCTGCACTGTGCGAACGCCGAAGTGCTTGTGCTTCGACAACTCGTGGAGGATGTCGCTGGCGGGCGTGATCGGATAGCTGCCCAGGAACACCGGCAGCTTGGCCAATTGACCAGCGGCGACAAGTCCCCAGGCGAGAGCGACGTTGCCGGAGATGTTGGTGTACTCCCCTGCCGGCAGGGTCGCCGGCTTCACCTGATAAGGGTGATCGAACAACTCACTGGTCTCGCCGAAGTTGTAGCCGGCGCGAAAGGCTGCGAGGTTGCTCTCCTTGACGAGATCCTTGAAACGCGATTCGACCCACGCCACCGTTGGTTCGGTCGGGCGGGAATACAACCACGACACAAGGCCGAGCGCGAAGAAGTTCTTCGAGCGCTCGGCATCGCGCGACTTGACACCAAGTGGTTCGGTGGCCTTCTGCGTGAGCGAGGTCATCGGGATCTCCACGACTCGATACTGCGACAGTGACTCGTCCAGCAGTGGATTGGTGGCGTAGCCAGCCTTCTCCAGATCGCGAGCCTCGAAAGCATCACTGTTGACGATCAGCAGACCGTGCTGGCCGAGTCGGTGTAAGTCGGCTTGTAGTGCCGCCGGGTTCATCGCGATCAACACGTCGGGTTCGTCGCCCGGCGTGGTGATGTCGTGATCGGAGATGTGCACCTGGAAGCTGGATACACCGTTGACCGTGCCGGCTGGTGCGCGAATCTCGGCGGGGTAGTCGGGAAACGTGGAGAGGTCGTTCCCGAACAGAGCACTTGCCGAAGTAAAACGGTCGCCGGTCAGTTGCATTCCATCGCCGGAATCACCGGCGAAACGAACGACCACGTGGGAGATCAGTTCCGGTTCCCGGCCACGTTGTTCAGTTGTAGTAGCCACGACTGCACGTTATCCCGCGGGCATCAAAGTGAGCGCTACTCCACCGAGGTGCGAGCGAGAGAACGCGAGAAGGGCGGGCCGCCGCAGCGACCCGCCCTTCCGATCCGCTTACGGACATGCGATACGGCGAATCAGACGCCACCCTCGGTGAGGGTCACTTCGATCCGCTTCCAGTTGGACCCGACGACATCGACACCCTCGGCCTTGAGCTCGGCGAGTGCTGCATCGACGATCTCGTTGGTGAACGCATCGGCGTCTACTGGTGCCGTCAGCACGGTCGCACCGTCGAGGTTCGGGGTGTTGCCGGCGATTTCAACCGTGCGGTCCCACGCGGCCTGGTCGATGTGACCGATGCCGTCGGCGGATGGCCAGATGAGACCATTGATCTCGTTCATCTGCCACAGCTGATGGCCGGACCCGAGCGTCGGACCGTTGGCTACAACGATGTCACGGCAGATAACCGTGTTGTCGCGGCAGAACGCCCAACCCTTCAGCGAGGCCTTCACGAACGCGATCGCGGTCGCCTTGTAATCCGCGTCGTTGGCAAGACGGTCGCCGTCGGCCCAGATGGCGTCCTGCAACATTCCGACACCCTCGTCCTCGTACGACACGACGTTGAGATCATCGGCGGTGTAGAGCTCACCGGTGTCCGGGTTCTTGGCCTCCAGAACCTGCGCGTACTCGTTGTAGATCATCGCTTCGGCGGCATCGATATCGCCCGCCAACAGGCCGGACATGTCGAAGTTCTGACCGACGATCTCGACATCGGCTGCCGGATCGAGACCCGCGGCCCCGAGGGCAGCGAAGATCTCGAACTCATTGCCGAAGCCCCAGCTCCCGACCTTCTTGCCGGCGAAGTCGGCGGGCGAAGTGATGCCCGCGTCCTTGAAGCTCACCTGCAGTGTCCCGCTGCGCTGGAAGACCTGCGCGATGTTGACGATGTTGGCACCGGCCTCGCGAGATGCGAGAGCCTTCGGAACCCACGACAGCGCGAAGTCGGCTCCGCCGGATGCGAGCACGTCTTGCGGCACGATCTCGACAGCACCTTGCAGAATCTCGACATCAAGACCAGCCTCGGCGTAACAGCCCTGATCGACAGCGGCGTAGTACCCGGCGAACTGAGCCTGCGTGAACCACTGCAACTGCAGCTTCACCTTCGTCTTCTCGGCCGGTCCCTTGCTGGCGTCGCAAAGCGTGGCACTAAGGCCGCCACCGTCTCCACCGTCGCTGCTGTCCTTCTCGTCGTCACCGCACGCGGCGAACGCAAGTCCGGCAGCTGCGACGATGGCCAACGACTTGAATAGTCGCTTCCGTTGCATTGGTACTTCCCCCTGTTTCTTGTTGGTGTTGGTTTCGTTGATCTTGTCGATCTTCGTTGTCATCTGGAATCGGGTCGGCGCTGCCACGGCACGGCGACATACTCCAAGATGGCGGCGATTCCGAAGAAGAGTAGGCCAAGTACGGAGGCGCCCGCCACATAGGCGAGTCCGACATCCTTCTTCGAGATCGACAGAAATCCGCTGATGCTGGCACCGAGACCGTTCCGGGTGCCCCCGAAGTACTCGGCAACGACCGCGGTGATCACGGTCAGCGGTGCCGCCACCCGGATTCCGGTGAACAGGAATGCCATCGCGTTCGGTACACGAACCTTCAGGAACTGTTGCACCGGCGTCGCCGCGAACGAGCGCATCAGTTCCAGCTGCGTTGGGGAACTCTGCCGTAGACCGCGCGAGACATTCACGAACACGACGAAGAACGCAGCCAACGTGGTCATGATTCGTCGCGGGGTTTCGCTGTCGGCCTCGTAAAGGCGCGTGAACAGAGCGATCAGGACCACGATCGGGATCGCATTGACGGCGACGGCGAGTGGATTGACGAGCTCACCAATCCAACGCACGCCGGCTGCCATCAGCGCTACCAGGCTGCCAAGGATCGTGCCCGCTACCAAACCGATCAGCGCATTGCCCCCCGAAACCTGCATTGCGTCGGTGATGCGATCGAGGTTGTCGAGCCCGGCTGACCACACCTGCGATGGCTTGACCAGCACGAACGGCTTGACGTGGCGCCAGACCACGAAACCCTCCCAGGCACCCAGAAACAATGCGCCGAAGACAATCGGCGGCACCAACCCGGACAGGCGGCGAGCGATCGAGTTCATCGGTCCTCGATGCCCGCGACTTCACGATTTGTCAAGCCGCCGAGGTTTCCGCCGCGCAGCGCCTCACGAACCTCAGTGATCTTCTCGTAGAAGCCGACCGCTTCCCGCGTGCCTTCGTCGCGGGCGCGACCAAGCCCAACCTGCACTATCTCGGTTATACGACCGGGCCCGGGTGACATCACCACCACCCTGTCGCTGAGGTAAACGGCCTCGGGAATACTGTGGGTCACGAACACAACTGTCGTCTGCGTTGCCGCACAGATCCGCAACAACTCGGCCTGCATGTGTTCGCGGGTCATTTCGTCGAGCGCACCGAAGGGTTCATCCATCAGCAGCAGCGGTGGGTGGGCCGCGAGTGCGCGCGCGATCGCGATTCGTTGCTGTTGACCACCGGAGAGTTGCCACGGCATCGCGTCGGCCCGGTTGGGCAACTTGACCAGTTCCAACATTTCCATCGCCCGCCCACGACGCTTGTCTTTGTCCCAACCCTTCAACTCCAGCGGTAGTTCGATGTTCTTGGCCACCGACCGCCACTCGAACAACCCGGCCTGCTGGAACGCCATGCCGTAGTCCTGATCGAGTCGTGCCTGCCGCGGCGCCTTGCCGTTGACGAGCAGGCTGCCGGCCGTTGGTTCGAGCAAGTCGGCGATGAGGCGCAACAGCGTCGACTTGCCACAACCCGATGGCCCGATCAACGAAACGAACTCGCCCGGAGCCACCTGCAGGTCGATGTCGGTGAGCGCGTCGACCTGATTGGATCGCCCACTGTTGAACACCTTGTGCACCGCGAGCACCTCTACTGCGAACGTCATACGAGTACTGCGAACGTCATGCGAATTCCTCTGGTGGTCGGTGGCGGGTGAAGTAACGATCGGCGGCATTGATGACCGCGGCCATGGCGAGGCCGAGCACAACGGTGCCGGCGACGGCTGTGAACACCTTCGCCGGGCGGGACGTGCCCTCCTGCATATAGGCCAAGATGAGATATCCGACACCGTCGGTGAGACCGACACTGATCTCGCTGACGACGACGCCGAAGACGGCCGCGCTGCCGGCGAGCCGCATTGCCGGCGTGAGGTACGGAATCGCCGCCGGCAGCCGCAACTTGCGCCACGTGCTCCACCACGAGGCGGCGTACGAATCCATCAGCTCCAGCGCAGCCGGAGGCGGTGAGTTGAAACCGCGGAGCGCGCCGACGGCAATCGGGAAGAACGACAAGAACGCACCGAGCACGAGTGCCGAGGTCCACTTCTGCCACTGGAACCCGAACAGGCTCAACTGGCCCCCCCACGTAACCGTAAGCGGGGCGAGCGCGATCAGAGGGATCGTCTGCGAGATGACGAGGTACGGCATCAGCCCCCGCTGCACCACTTTGAACCGTGACATCAGGATCGCCGCGCCGACACCGACGAAGGTGCCAATGAGCAACGCACCGATCGCCAGCTGCAACGAGTTGAACGTGGCTTGCGCAACGGCCTCGAACACGTTGGTGGAACTACCGCGAACCTGCGGTCTGCCGAACTCGCGCGCCATGTCGAAAACGCTGGGCATTGCCAGGTCGTTGGCGCGCGGCAGCAACTTGAAGCCGAGAACCTTGCCAACGTCGCGTTCGGTGCCCAGCCAGGGGCCGATCCAGTTGCGGTACGACTCCCACACCGCCAACAACAGGCCAAGCGCGAGTACCCCAAAGATGAACGGCCGAACAGATCTGCGCTTCACGACTTCACGACCCCTCGACTTCACGACCCCACGCCTTCACGACCGGGCGCGCACGTGCTCGGCCACAGCCGGCAGCACCTTCTCACCGTACGCCTGCAGCGTGTGGTCCTTGTCGTCGTGTTGCAAGTAGACCGCGAACTGATCCACGCCGAGATCCCTCAGTTGCTTCATCCGTTCGATGTGTGCCTCCGGCGGTCCGACGATGCAGAACCGGTCGACGATCTCGTCTGGAACGAACTGGGTGTGCGTGTTGCCCGCCTGACCATGCTCGTTGTAGTCGTAACCCTCGCGACCCTTGATGTAATCGGTGAGTGCCTTCGGCACCGGCGCATCGTCGCCATAGCGGGCGACGATGTCGGCAACGTGGTTGCCCACCATGCCCCCGAACCAACGGCACTGCTCACGGCCGTGCACCAGTGCGGCTTCGCTGCCATCGGTGACGTACGCCGGTGCGGCGACGCAGATCGTTATCTCATCGGGATTGCGCCCGGCCGCCTTGGCCGCCGCGCGCACCGACTTGATCGTGAACTCGGCGATCGACAGATCGGCGAGTTGCAGAATGAAGCCATCACCGACCTCACCAGTGAGCGCCAGTGCCTTCGGGCCATACGCCGCCACCCACAGCTCGAGCCGACTCTTCGCCGCCCACGGCAAGCGCAGATCACTGCCCTTGTAATCAACCGATCGACCGTTGGCCAATTCGCGGATCACATGCACGGCGTCGCGCAGGGTTGCCAAAGTGGTGGGTGCGCCGTTGGTTACGCGCACTGCTGAGTCGCCACGACCAATTCCGCACACCGTGCGATTGCCGAACATCTCGTTCAGCGTCGCGTAGACACTGGCTGTCACCGTCCAGTCGCGCGTGGCCGGGTTGGTCACCATGGGACCGACCACGACGTTGCGCGTCTCGGCCAATATCTGGCTGTAGATGACGTATGGCTCCTGCCACAGAATGTGGCTGTCGAACGTCCACACGTAGTCGAACCCGTAGCTCTCCGCGCGTTTAGCGAGATCGATCACGCGCCGCGAGGGTGGAGTGGTCTGCAATACAACGCCGAATTGCATGATGAGTAGCCCTTACCTATTCTGCGGGAAGCCGAGGTCGATCTTGCTCGTGCGCGGGTCTGGCCAGCGACTCGTGACCACCTTCGTACGCGTGTAGAAGTTGATTCCTTCCGGGCCGTACATGTGGGTATCGCCGAACAAGCTCGCCTTCCAGCCACCGAAGCTGTAATAGCTCACCGGCACCGGGATCGGCACGTTGATGCCGACCATGCCGACTTGCACCTCGAACTCGAATTGCCGAGCGGCGCCACCGTCGCGGGTGAAGATCGCGGTGCCGTTGCCGAACTGGTTGGCGTTGATCAGCGCGAGGCCATCGTCGTATCCTTTGACGCGGGTGATCGTGAGCACCGGGCCAAAGATCTCGTCGTCGTAGCAACGCATGCCGGGCTTGGCATGGTCGATCAGGCTCGGCTTGAGGAAGAACCCATTCGCTGGAACGTCGTTCGTGCCGTCGACCACGAGCTCGGCACCTTCGCCTGCTGCGCCTTGCACGTAACCCCTTACCTTGTCGCGGTGCTCACCGGTGATCAGTGGACCCATCTCATTTCCGTCCTCACTGGCCGGCCCGACCTTGATTGCCGGAATGCGATCCTTGATCTTGGCGACCAACGCGTCGGCGATCGCATCGCTGGCGAGTACGACCGAGATCGCCATGCAACGCTCGCCGGCGGAGCCGTAAGCGGCGCTTACCGCCGCATCGGCCGCCATGTCGAGATCGGCGTCGGGAAGCACGAGCATGTGGTTTTTGGCGCCACCCAGAGCCTGCACCCGCTTGCCGTTCTTGGTGCCGGTCTCGTAGATGTAGCGGGCGATCGGCGTGCTACCGACGAAGCTGATCGCCTGCACATCGGGGTGGGCGAGCAACCGATCTACGGCCACCTTGTCGCCGTTGACGATGTTGAAAGTTCCGTCGGGTAGCCCTGCTTGTTTGAGCAGCTCGGCAAGGAGCATGCTCGTTGACGGATCCTTCTCGCTTGGCTTGAGCACAAATGTGTTGCCGCAGGCGAGAGCGTTGGCGAACATCCACATCGGCACCATCGCCGGGAAGTTGAACGGTGTGATGCCGGCCACGACGCCCAGCGGCTGCTTGATGCTGTACACGTCCACTCCGCCCGATGCCTGTTCGCTGTAGCCCCCCTTCAACAAGTTGGGCACGCCGCAGGCGAACTCGATGTTCTCCAGCCCACGAGCAACTTCGCCGAGCGCGTCGCCGAGCACCTTCCCGTGCTCTTTGGAAAGCAGCGACGCAATCTCCTTGCGGTTGGCGTCGATCAATTCTCGCAAGTGAAACATGACCTCGGCGCGTCGTGACAGGTTGGTCGACCGCCACGCCGGAAATGCGGCTTTTGCAACTGCAACCGCCTTATCGACTTCCGCGACGGAGGCGAGGTCGACCGCGCTCTGCTGCGCGCCGGTTGCCGGATCGAATACGACACCCGACCGTCCAGAGCTGCCTTCGACGACTTTGCCGTCGATCCAATGCGAGATGCGATTCATTGCCAACCGTTTCTGTTAGAGGTGTGAATGAGGTGACTGTCAGACGAGGTACTGCGACAGACCGCGTCGGACGTACTGACCGTGGCCCTTGCGTCCGGAGAACTTGTCGTTCTCCACTACCACCGAACCGCGCGACAAGACAGTGTCGACCTTGCCGTCGATCACCCACCCTTCCCAGGCGCTGTAGTCCATGTTCATATGGTGCTTGTCCTTGACACCGATCTTCGTCTTGCGATTGGGATCCCACACGACCACGTCGGCGTCGGCCCCCGGGGCGATCACGCCCTTCTTCGGATACATACCGAACATGCGCGCCGGCGTGGTGCAGCAGGTCTCGACCCAACGCTCCAGCGTCAGTTCGCCCTTGACGACGCCCTGATAGAGAAGTTCCATGCGGTGTTCGACACCACCGATTCCATTTGGTATGGCGGCGAAGCTACCGAGGCCGAGTTCCTTCTGATCCTTCATACAGAACGGGCAATGGTCGGTGCTGACGATGGCCAGTTCGTTCATGCGCAGGCCCTTCCACAAGTCGCCTTGGTGGCCGTGACCCATCTGACCGATGTGGTGCGGGTCGTGATCGCGACTGCGCACAGGCGTGCTGCACACCCACTTGGCACCCTCGAAGCCGGGCAGGCCCAGCGTCTCCTCGAGCGTCAGCCACAGATACTGCGGGCAGGTTTCGGCAAACACGTTGCGACCATGGTGGCGAGCGGCCGCAATCTCGTTGAGTGCGTCGCCGGCGGACATGTGCACGACATACAGCGGTACGTTGCCGGCAACCTGGCTGAGCACGATCGCCCGATGGGTAGCTTCCGCCTCGAGCGGTGAGGGCCGGGTGTAGCTGTGGTACTTCGGGTCGGTCTCGCCGCGTGCAAGCGCCTGTTGCACGAGCACGTCGATGGCGATGCCGTTCTCGGCGTGCATCATGATCATCGCTCCGCATTCGGCGGCGGTCTGCATCGCCCTCAGCACCTGTCCGTCGTCGCTGTAGAACACGCCCGGATAGGCCATGAACAGCTTGAAACTGCTGATGCCCTCGTGGTCGGTGAGGTAGCGCATCGCCTTCAGCGACTCGTCGTCGACTCCGCCGATGATTTGATGGAAGCCGTAGTCGATACTGCAATTACCGTCGGCCTTGCGGTGCCACTCGGCGAGACCGGCGTGAACATCCTCGCCCGCGCGTTGCACCGCCATGTCGATGATCGTGGTCGTGCCGCCCCACGCGGCCGCATTGCTGCCGGTTTCGAAGGTGTCGCTGGCGAACGTTCCGCCGAACGGCAACTCCATGTGCGTATGCACATCGATGCCGCCGGGGATTACGTACTTTCCCCCGGCATCGATGACGCGATCCATGCCCTCATCGGTGAAGTAACCGGGGGCACCCAACGCACGAATGACTTCGTCTTCGATGAGCACGTCTTGCGCCACCACCCCAGTGGTGGAGATGACCTTGCCATTCTTGATCAGGATCTGCATTTCGGGGTCTCCAAGTCGTTCAGGTCACGTCAGCGTTCGAAGAGGTCGTCGTAGGCATCGGGTCGGCGATCACGATAGAAGGCCCAGCGATCGCGCACTTGCTTGATCTTGTCGAGGTCGAGGTCGCGCACGATCAGCTCCGGCTTGTGTGCATCACCGGTTTCGCCGACAAATTTGCCCTCGGGGTCGACGAAGTAACTCTGCCCGTAGAAGTCGTCGTCACCGAGCGGTTCGATACCGACACGGTTGATCGCGCCGACGTAGTACATGTTGGCGACGGCTGCCGCCGGTTGCTCGACGCGCCAGATGTACTCGCTGAGCCCGCGACTGGTTGCCGACGGATTGAACACGATCTCGGCACCGTTGAGACCGAGCGCCCGCCAACCTTCCGGAAAGTGGCGGTCGTAACAGATGTAGACGCCCACCTTGCCGACAGCCGTGTTGAAGACCGGATAGCCGCCGTCGCCGGGCGCGAAGTAGAACTTCTCCCAGAAACCCTTCACCTGCGGGATGTGCTGCTTGCGGAACTTCCCCAGGTAACTGCCGTCGGCATCAATGACCGCCGCGGTGTTGTAGTAGAGGCCTGGTCGCACGATCTCGTACATCGGTAGCACCAACACCATGCCGGCTTCCCTGGCAATACTCTGGAACCGCTTCGTACTCGGCCCATCTGGAATCGACTCGGTGTAGTCGTAGTACTGCGGGTCCTGCACCTGACAAAAATACGGGCCGTAGAAAAGCTCCTGGAAGCACATCACTTGCGCCCCCTGCTTCTTGGCGTCGTTAACCGCTTGCTCGTGCTTGTCGAGCATGGCGTCCTTGGTGCCCGCCCAATCCGTCTGCAGCAGCGCTGCTCTCACAGTGTTGGCCATGCCCGGACTCTACCGCGCGCCCCCGTTTCGGGAAATGGTCCGGGGGTTTCATGCACGGAGACGGCCATCCGGGGGTTTCGTGCGTCTGTACGGGCACGAAACCCCCGGAGGCACGAAACCCCCGGACGATGACTTAGTAGCCGGCGATCTTGGTGTGGTCCCAGCTCACTACCCGCGCTACCTCGAACTCGACCACCAGTCGCTTGCGAGCCTGCGCCTCGATGAACGAAGCCGCCGCGGCACTGACCGCCTCCGCCCCTCCGTAGCGTTCGGCGACCGCCATACCTAGGTGCAGTATTCGGTCGTAGTCCTCGATTATGCGACCGGTCCCGACCAGCTCGACACCGCGCAAATCGTCGTAGGTGTCGCCGCTTTCGACGAGACCGGTCATCCTCGGGTCACGGCGCAGGTTGACGATCTTCTGGCTCTTGGCGAAAGTCCAGAACTGCACCTTGCCGTCGATCAGCGCGTACCACATGGCGACCAGATGTGGATGACCTGTCGGGCCGAGCGTCGCCACGTTGAGGACCCTCTGGTTGTCGAGGAAGGCATGCACCTCGGCGTCGGTCATGACGATCATCGCGCGACGATTGGCCATCAGCGTTTGATCAGCTCGGGAGCGAGTGGACACTCGGCGGCGAGGGGTGCTTCACCTTCCCCAAGCTGGCGAAGTCCGGCAGGCGAGACGCGGTGCGAGCAGCGGGCCAACTGCACGACATCGGCCCCGGCATCGACGAGCGTTTGGAAACCGGCGTCGGGGAGGCAACGACCCGTGCCGATCACTGCCCACACCGGCACTCCGCTGGCGGCGGCAGCCGCGGCCGCGGCCGCGCTCCCCCGCGTGGCGAGAATTTCTGTGGAGGAGGCCGCCAACGCTTCCACCAGCACCAAGTCGGCGTCGCGTAACGCGGTGGCCAGCCCTACGGGGTCATCGATACAACTTCTCACGTCGATCACGTGCACGTCGTCGCGAACGAGCAACCAATCACCCGCCTGTTCGGGCCAACCGATAACGCACACCCCTGCATTCGCGGGAATGGCCGCGGCGAGAACCTCCGGCGTCGGATCGTCGAAGATGGCGTCGACCAGCAATTGCGCGACGGCCTGTGGATCGGCAGCCGTGAGAAGGTGCGCGCACAGCCACCACATCGGTCCCGACGTTGGGTGCCGTTCAACGAGGCGGCGGCAGGCCACAACCATTCCCGCCGGATTGTCGCCGAGCGCGCAAAGACCGCTGGCCGTTTCCGCGATTAGCGACCGTGGGTCGCCTCCGGCCGAGCGAGCGACGTACCGCAGGCGCTCGATCGGATGCACGGCGCCGAGGCTACTCGCCGTCGCACCCGGTCCCGCTGGGCCTCGGCGCGCTACCGTGGTAGCTCGTGACCGGCACCGTTGCACTCGAAACAAACCTCTCTGCCCTCAGCGGCGAGTCGCGTCCACTCGAAGAGTGGATGACAACATTCCACCTCGCGAGCGTGGTGCTCGATCCGTTCACCAACGAGAGCTCGTGGGTCCTGCAATCGGCGACACGGATTCTGGAGGCACTGCGCGGCGCCGACGTGCGCGTGAACCTGGTCGTCACCTGTTCGGCCGACGAAGCCAAGCAGTTCCTGGGGCCGCTCGTTGAACGATTCCTCGTTTTCTGCGACCCCAGCCGCAGTTTCGTTCGCGGCCTAGGACTGAAGACCTTGCCCGCCTTCGTCTTCGTCCGCGGTGATGGCAGCGTGCATGCGGCTGCCGAGGGATGGAATCCCGCGGAATGGCAGCAGGTTGCCGAGAGCATTGCCGATACGACGGCCTGGATCGCGCCAACTATTCCGGTGGCGACCGATCCATCGCCGTTTCGCGGCACGCCCGCACTTGGCTGATCCCGCACCTCCATCCGTCAACTGACGGGGTTGGCGCATAGCCTGAGGTCGTGGCTGACACACCCAAGTTCGATTTCACCGAGATCCTTCCGCTCGGCGCCGATGACACGCCGTATCGACTGCTGACCACACAATTTGTCGGGACAATGAAGACCCCGTTGGGGCCACTGTTACAGGTTGATGCCGCGGCCCTGACCCTGATCACTCAGGAGGCGATGCGCGACATCGCCCACTTCCTGCGCCCGGCTCATCTGCAGCAATTGCGTAATATCCTCGACGACCCGGAGGCAGGCGACAACGACCGCTTCGTCGCACTCGATCTGTTGAAGAACGCGGCGATCAGTGCCGGTGGAGTACTTCCAATGTGCCAGGACACGGGCACGGCGATCATCAAAGCCAAGAAGGGCCAGATGGTGCTCGTCGGCAACGGCGCGACGACTGGTGGCGACGAGGTAGCCATCGCCCGAGGCGTCTTCAACACCTTCCAGACGAGCAACCTGCGCTACAGCCAGCTGGCGCCGCTCAGCATGTTCGACGAGGTCAACACCGGTAACAATCTCCCGGCGGAGATCAAGATCAGTGCGGTCGACGGTGCCGAGTACAAGTTCCTGTTCATCGCCAAGGGCGGCGGCAGCGCCAACAAGAGCTTCCTCTTCCAGGAGACCAAAGCACTGCTCAACGAGAAGGCGCTGCTGCCGTGGTTGTTCGAGAAGATGAAGGCACTCGGCACGTCGGCATGCCCGCCCTATCACCTCGCAATCGTCATCGGCGGCACGAGCGCGGAGTACGCGGTAGAGACAGCAAAGCTGGCCAGTACTCACTACCTCGACAAACTTCCGACCGAGGGCAGTACGCGAGGCCACGCCTTTCGCGACGTGCAACTGGAAGCGAAGGTCTTGCAGGTCGCCCAGCAGACTGGCATCGGTGCACAGTTCGGCGGCAAGTACTTCTGCCACGACGTGCGCGTGATCCGGCTACCTCGCCACGGTGCCAGCTGCCCGATCGCGATGGCCGTCTCGTGCAGCGCCGACCGGCAGATGCTCGGAAAAATCACCGCCGAAGGAATCTTCCTCGAACAACTCGAGACCGACCCGGCTCGCTTCCTGCCCGAGGTGGTCGCGGAGGAGCTGCCCGACGAAGCAGTAAACATCGATCTCAACATGCCGATGGACGCAATACGCGCCGAGCTGAGCAAGCACCCAGTGAAGACCAGGGTGATGCTCAATGGCCCAATGGTCGTGGCCCGCGACATCGCCCACGCCAAAATCAAGGAACGTCTCGATGCTGGCGGCGCGATGCCGCGCTACCTAAAGGATCATTGCGTGTATTACGCCGGCCCGGCCAAGACACCCGATGGCATGGTCAGCGGGTCGTTCGGCCCGACCACGGCGGGACGAATGGATAGCTACGTCGACGGCTTTCAGCAGGCCGGTGGCAGCATGGTGATGCTCGCCAAGGGCAACCGCAGCAAAGCAGTCACCGATGCGTGCAAGGCCCACGGTGGCTTCTACCTCGGCACCATCGGCGGCCCGGCGGCGCTGATCGCACAGGATTGCATCACCAAAGTTGCAGTGCTCGAGATGGCGGAACTCGGCATGGAAGCCGTCTGGAAGATCGAGGTGAAAGACTTCCCGGCGTTCATTGTCGTCGACGACAAGGGAAACGACTTCTTCGACGCCGTCAACAATCGCCCGTATCAGGGCGACACACCGGTGCAACTCAAGCGCTGACGAAGCGCAACATATTCAGGATGCTGCACGCCTAGCCGCGCGTAGATGACGACTGAATCCGATCCCTGGTCGATGATTCCTGCGGCGAGGCAACTGGCAACATCGGGTGCTGAACCCTCGGCCTCGATCACGTCCTGCAGCCTGATCCGGAACCGCGAGCGATCGAGCGAGAACACCTCCGTCGCGCGGGCGACAGTGGTATTGACATCGTCGGTGAACCCACAATGCGTGCGCGTGGGCGGCACTTGCAGGTCGACGAGATAGTCGATGACGATGCGGTCGACGCACTCGCTGTGCAGAAACGCCGTGTGTCCAGCACCTTCCCAGCGCACCGACACCGCGTCCTGCAAGGCCTCGGCCATTCGTGGAGCGAGAAAGCCTGGCGTCGCCGGATCACCGTCGGTACCGATCACGAGAATCGGATTGGCGACGTCGACCGCGGTCACAGGCGGAAGTGGCTCGGCCGACTCCGGCCAGCCACTACACGACTCAACGGCGAAGCGCCCACTGCGCCCGGCGAAATCGGCACAGTAGACAGCGAGATGTGCTTCAACGAGGTTGTCGTTGGTGTCCTCGGTCTGCGGATAGCCCGCCTCCAGAAAACTTCCGAGCGCGGCCAACGCACTGGCATCGCCTTGCGCAGCATCGGCGAGGGCGATAGCGAGCGGCGCCCATAGGTCGGTGTTGTACATCGCCGAGGCAACAATGCCCGCGACCTGGTCGCCGGTGACGACGTCGTCCCAACCGTCGAAGTAGTCGGTGTCGGCATCGGCGACGCCGGCCTCCAGCTCACCCAGCAGATCTTCGGTGCGTGGTCCCGCGGCGCAGAGCCGAGTGGCGTCGCACAGCTCCAGAAACACGGCGAGTGTGCCACCGAAGTCCTGAACACCGTAGAACGGGTCTTCGAAGGAACCGACCGACGTTCCATCGATGTTGAACTGGCCGGCCGCTGGATCGATGCTGCCGTCGAGCACCAGCGCTCGAACGCTCTCCGGGAACAAGTCGGCGTACACAGCGCCGAGCGCCGTTCCGTAGCTGAAACCGAGATAGGTGAGCTGCTCGTCACCGAGTGCCTTGCGCAGCTGTTCCATGTCCCGCGCCGCGTTGACGGTGCCGAGGTAAGGCAGCATCCGCCCGCTGTTGACGATGCAGTCGTGCTCGATCACCGAAAACGACCGGTCGAGATCGCCACAGTCGACCGCCGACGAGCGACCTACGCCGCGGGGATCGAAGCCGACAAGGTCGAACGCGTCGGTGAGTGCGCTCGGGAACACTGACGCATAGCTCCAGGCCAGGTCGATGCCGGAGGCACCGGGGCCGCCGGGGTTCAACACCAGCGCCCCGATGCGATCGGAAGTCTCCGCGGCGGGTAAGCGAGTGACCGCGATCGCAACCGCATCGGCATCGTCGGGGTGGCGGTAATCGAGCGGAACTGTGATCGTCGCGCACTCCCACGGCAGCGGGCGGGAGGGGCATGTTCCCCACCTGATCGGCTCGATCTCGGGGAGTGAGTCGACAGTCGTCAACTCCACACCGCGTTCGAAGGTTGGCGGCATCGCCGCGCGGTTGCTCGCCGTCACGCCGGGCGCGGCGGCGCAGGCACCGAGCAATACGAGTAATGCCGCCGACCTCATGAGCGCGACATTAGGTAACGACACGCTGCCGCGCAGGTCAGGCAAGGCTGACCAGTTCGAGCCAGTCGTCGCTGAAGTAGTCGAGCTGACCGTCGGGCATCAGCAGCACCTTGGTCGGTGACAGTTGCTCGACGAACTCGATGTCGTGACTGACGAACACGACGCTGCCCTTCCACCCGGTTAGCGCATCGGCCACCGATCGCCGGCTCGGAGGATCGAGGTTGTTGGTCGGCTCGTCAAGCAGCAGCAGGTTGTTGCGGCCCACCATCAGCATTGAGAGTGCCAGTTTCGTCTTCTCCCCACCGGAAAGACTGCCGCTCTGTTGAAACACCTTCTCGCCGCTCAAGCCCATCATCCCCAGAAAGCCGCGTAGCTGTGTCTCGGTATAGATCACATCAGCGGGCACCTCGGCGCGCAGATTCTCGAGAAGCGTCTGCTCGGTGCGCAGATTGTCGTGCTCCTGTGCGTAGTAACCCATCGCCACTTGATGGCCGAATCGGAAGTCGCCGAGGTTGGCGCTGGTTTCGCCGGCAAGAATGCGTAGCAGACTCGTCTTGCCGGCGCCGTTGAGACCGAGCACGAGCAGGCGTTCGCCACGACCGAGATCGAAGGCGACGTCTTCGAACACCGCTGGTCCGCCGTAGGCCTTCGACAACCCACGCGCGGTCAAGACCGTCGAGCCGCACGCGGGTGGGTCGGGAAACCGCATACGCATTGTGCGATCACCGGGGCCGACCTGAACGCGCTGTGACTCGATGCGCGCGATCTGTTTCTCCTTGCTGTGTGCCATCGCCGCCTTCGTTGCCTTGGCGCCGAAGCGATCGACGACTGCCTGCAAACGTGCGATCTCCTTGGTCTGCAACAGCGCCTGCTTGGCAAGACGTTCTTCATCACGCGCGCGAGCAACAAGGTACTGCGAGTAGGTCCCCTTGTATTCGACGAGATTGCCGAGGTTCTCCTCCCCCGGCCGGTCGAGATGCAGCACGCGCGTGATTGCTTCGTCGAGAAGCTCCAAGTCGTGACTGATCACCAGCAACGCCCCACGGTATGTGCGCATGAACTGCAGCAACCAGGTCTTGGCATCGACATCCAGGTGGTTGGTCGGTTCGTCGAGCAGCAGCACATCGCTGCCGGCGAACAGAATCCGCGACAATTCAACGCGCCGACGCTCGCCGCCGCTGAGCACCCCGATCGGCAGGTCCATGCGGTCGGGCGGTAGCCCGAGACCGGCCATGATGCTGCGCGCTTCGCTCTCGGAGGCGTAGCCGCCGGAGGACGCGAACTCGTCGTGGGCGCGGCTGTAGCGCGCGACGTTGCGATCGCTGGGGTCTGCCTCCATCGCCACTCGCAACTTCTCGATGCGATCGAGTCGATCATCGACGGCGCGGCCGCTGAGCACATGGGTGATGGCCGGACGAGTGTCGAGAACCCCTTCGATTCGCGGATCTTGGGGCAGATACCCGAACCCGCCGCGGCAGACGACACTGCCGGCCATCGACTCGGCGGCGCCACCGAGAACCTTGAACAGGCTGGTCTTGCCGGCACCATTGCGGCCGACGAGGCCAACCTTGTCGCGCGGCATCACGGTGAACGAGACGGAGTCGACGATCTGTCGACCACCCACCTCCACCGAGAGTCCGCGCGCTTGCAACATGGCCATCCAGCCTGGCGCGCGAACTCGCATACGACAACCAGACGCGAGCGACAGACACAACGTCTACGCTGCATATCGATGCTCGCAACGATCACGACCGGCAACAACGGGCTACGGCGGGCCTTGCCGCTCGCCTGCGGTTGCGCGGCCGTCGGCTTGGCGGCGGTGGTCGCGGCCAACGACCCGGCGGCCGCCGACAGTCGTTTCCCGGTTTGTCTGTTCCGCGCGTCGACCGGCCTGTGGTGCCCCGGCTGCGGCCTCACCCGCGGCATGCACCAACTGTTGAACGGGCATGTGGCCTCGGCGCTGCACTACAACGTGTTCCTACCGCTCGTCGTCGCCGCCGTCGGACTGGGCTGGTGGTCGTGGATGCGGGCCAGCTGGGACAGACAACCGCCGCGACTACCCGTGTGGCTCGTTCGACCACTTACATGGGGACTGCCGTCGGCGCTGATTATCTACGGCGTGCTGCGCAACATTCCAGTGGCCCCGTTCAGCACCCTCGCCCCGCAATAACTCATCCGCCGCCGGTCGTCGACGTCGTCGACGTCGTCGCCGCTGGTGTGGTGGTCGTCGTTGTTGTCGCGGGCGGTGCGGTAGTTGTCGTGGCCGGGCCCGTGGTTCCGGGGTTAGTCGTCGACGGAGTTGAGGTGTCTCCCGACACCGTGGTGGTTGTTCCGTCGACAGAGCCGGCCGAGTCGTCGTAGAAGTCGGTCCCGAGGCACTTGCCCGGTGGTGTCGGCGCGTTACCCAGCACCCCAGCCACATTCTGCGCCAGCGCCGCCCGACCCGTGTCGGTGAGGTGCAGTCCATCGTCGCGCAGCAATCCCGGTTGTGCGCCGGTGACCGCCGCCCAATCAACAACAACGACGTTGTCGTGCAGTGTCGCCATCTCGAAGATCACGGCATTGACTTCCAACTGTTCCGCCTCGAACTCCGACACGGTGAGCAGCACGGTTGGGCGCGGCGCCAACCGCTCGAGCAACCGCTCGAGGTATTGCCGGTACACGACCGGGTCACCGCCGTAGTTGTTACCCAACAGCACGACGGCAACGTCCCACCCCGCGCCAAGTCGCTTGTTGAGCACGACGCTGCCGAAGTCGATGAAACGTGCGGTTTCGGCATCGACCTCGACGGCCCAACCCAAAGGAACCAACGCTGCGCACATCTCGCCGCCATAGCGTTTGGCGGTGCCCGCCATCACCGAGTCGCCGATCATGATTACGCGGTTGCCGGTGACCAGCGCACCGATCAATTGTTCCGGGAGCAGCGGCACAGTCGTTCGCGGAATCGTTGTGAAGCCCTGACCCGGCCCCAGCGTCGGCAACGTCGGCGGCAGCCCACCGATGGTGACCGTGGCGTCGGCGGTGCCCGCTGAGTCGTCGCTGGACCCAGCGGCACTGCAGGCGGTGCCGCCGAGTATCAACGTGGTGATGAGAACGATCCGCCGTGTGAGCATGAGGTTGCTATTCGACCGACTGCATCGCTGAGATGCAAGTCAGCCGCTCGAGTCTGATTCAGCCACGAGCCTTCAAGAGGTCACGAATCTCGGCGAGAAGGTCGACCTGATTGGGAGCCGCGGGAGTACCGACCTTGGGCTTGCGCAGCTTGTTGTAGGCCTTGACGACCATGAACAGGACAACGCCGACGAGAACCAGCGAGATGAACTGGGTCAGGACCGGGCCGACTGCCAACACCGTGTCGTCGGTGGGGTCTGCCTTGTCACCATCGCGAAGTGTGAACCGGAGCAGGTCGTCGAGATTCGGCTTGCCGAAAATGGCACCGACAATCGGGTTGGCGACGTTGCCGATGAAGGAGTCGATGACCTGCTTGACTGCCGCACCGAGGATGAACGCAACCGCAATCTCGACCATGTTTCCGGTGGCGATGAAATTCTTGAATTCCTTGAGAAGGTTTTTCACGCTGCTATTGAACCAGATCGGAGCAGCGTTAACGTAGCAAGGTGACCAGCTCGATGCCTCCAGGCGGAGAAGACGGCGACAGGGACAATAAGTTCGACGAACTGGTTCTCGACAGGATTGATGCGTTGCGCGTGCTACGCGCCGACACGCCCGAGGAGAAGGGTGCAATTCTCGAGCGGATCGCCGGTCGCGGCCAGGTCGAGCAAGACATCGTCAACGATCTGTCGAAGGTGCGACCGTTGTGGCGTCCCGATCGGTTCGAAGAGGCACACCGCATCGCCGTGCGCTCCTTGGAGGTACTTGACCGCAATGGTTCGCGCCGGGCGAAGCTGCCCAAACTGGGACCGGTGACACCGGTCGCCGCCTACGTGGTGCAGCAGATGACGCGATGGATCGTCAAGGGTCACCAGAACACTTTGGTCACTCG
>JACQZX010000152.1 GCA_016213665.1 Actinomycetota bacterium
CGTGCCCAACATGGTCGTGGTCCCAGTCGGCGCCAACGGCCAGATCTCACTGTGGTCACCCTCGACCCTCGACGTACTCGTTGACGTCCTGGGCTGGTTCCCCACCGGCGGTTCCTTCAACGGACTCACCCCCGCACGCCTAATGGACACACGCGTTCCAACTCCGGCCGGCGGAATAGTGCTTGATGGGCACGGATCAGGACACGGCTACGGGTTGAGCCAATGGGGCGCGTACGGCTACGCCGTCGACTTCGGTTGGTCGTCGGTGCAGATTCTCGATCACTATTACGGCGGCACCGTCTCGGGAACCGTCGCGCTCGACACCACGATCGCCGTCCGACTGCAGAGCCTCGACGACCAGCAGACGGCGGTTGTCAACGCCAACGGCTTGCTCGTGGTCGACGGTGTTGCCGGTGGTCCGTGGAAGTCGGTGCTTGTCCGTGAGGCATCGCCATGGGTCTATTCGGTGTGGGCGCGCGCCGACGAGCAGGTCTGTCCGGCGGCGAACGACGATCCGGGGTCGTCGGGGTGGACCTTGATCGCCGGTTCGTTGGCAGCTCCGGTGAACGTGCGATCACAAGCCGATGTCGCGACAACGTCCTTCAGCGACCTAGTGGCTGTGTGCGAACCAGACGGCAACGTGCGTTCGTACCGCGGTCTGATTCGGGCCGTCAACGGCACTGCCGGAGAGAATCGCACCGTCAACGAGCTACCGATCGAGCACTACCTGCGAGCAGTTATCGCCAAGGAGATGTCCCCCTCGTGGGCCACCGCCGGTGGTGGCAAGGGTGCGCAAGCGCTGCAGGCGCAGGCGGTGGCGGCGCGCAGCTACGGACTCGCCGAGAACCGGTACTCGTACGCGAAGACCTGCGATCTCGTGTGCCAGTTCTACAGAGGTGCTGCCTACCGAACGTCGGTCGCCGGCGGCTACATCGCCGTCGAGTACCCAGGTACCGACGCAGCGGTGGCGGCAACGGCGGGCATCGTGCGCAGGGTGGGCACAACCTCGGGTCCGATCGCCTACACCATGTTCGCGGCATCAAACGGCGGATGGACTGCGACCGGGGTCGGGCCGCTGATGCCATTCCCGGCGGTGCCCGACGAGGGTGATGCGACGGCGCTCAACCCGCGACACAACTGGACTGCCACCATCTCGGGGGCTGCAATCTCGGCGAAGTACCCGACCATCGGCGCGTTCGTCTCCTTGACGATTCTGTCGCGCAACGGATTCGGCGAATGGGGAGGCCGAGTTACATCGATGCGCGTCAACGGCGCGGCAGGCTCGGTAACAGTCAGCGGTGACTCGTTCCGATCGGCGTTCGGTCTCACGTCGACCTGGTTCATCGTGCGCTAACCCTTCTTGCGCGCGGCCTTCTTCTTTGCTGCCTTCTTCTTTGTTGCCTTCTTCTTTGTCGCTTTCTTCTTTGCTAGCTTCTTCGTCGGCTTCTTCTTAGCTACCCGCTTGGCGCTACTGGCCGCGAAGGTTGGCACCGAGACTTTGCGTGGCTTTCCACCGACGAACCCGGCAAGGGTTGCGCCGCCGCCGATCAGTGAGCGTCCCATCGAGTCCAGGTCGGAGCCGACATCGCCCAGTCGATCACCAACACCGCGTATCTTCTTGCCGACGGTGTCGAGGCTGTTGGCCACATCACCGAGCGATCGCAAGCCGTCGCCGACTGACTTGCCGAGGTCGCCGATCAGGGGAACATTGTTGAGCACCTTGCCGACACCCTCGAGCGCCTTGAGCACGCCGCTCAACTGTCGCTTCGACGCCTCGAGCATGTCGGCGGCGGCGCCGGCCAATTCGCGCACATCGCCGGCGAGGAAAGCGCTGGCGCGCATCGCACCTTCTCCCGCAGCCTGCATGTGCCCACCAGTGTCGCCGAGTAGCTGCGGCAACTGTTGGGCAATGCGCGCGAGTTCGTCGCGATGATCCCAGATCGCGTCGATCACGCTCGCGATCTTCTTGACGTCTGTGCCACCCAGCAACTTGCCGGTGATGTCGTCGAGATCGAAGTCGTTGAGGTTCATGTGCACATCCTTCTGTGTGGTCTGGCGCAATCTTGGCAGACAATCGCCAGAGGGAGTCTTAATCCAAACATGACGATCAATCGCGCGTTCCGGGCCGATGAGTTTACGGAACACATACAGCTGCATCACCCAGGAGATTCCCCTCAATGCTCCACGGCACACGGCGCATCATCGTGATCGTCGTCTCCCTGATCGCCATTCCTGTCGGCTCGGCCGCCGCGACACCAGCGCGACCCGCCGTGCACGTTGCCGCGCCCACCACCGATCCGTCGCCGTTGGCCAAGCGCGGTGACCGTTCACCCACCGTCAAGAAGATGCAGGAGTTGCTCTCGAAAGCAGGAATCAGAGTCGCGGGCGGCGCCGACGGAATTTTCGGCGCCGGAACCGAGGCGGCCGTCAAGGAGTTTCAGACCAGACGAGGCTTGACCCCTAACGGGACGCTGGATCTTCCGACCGCGATTGTTCTGGGCATGGTGAAGGCGACGCCGCTTCTTTCGCGGGGTGCTCGTGGCGAGGACGTCCGTGTTGTCCAACAGCAACTGATCACGGTTGGTCTACCGCTGCGCGGTGGCGCCGACGGCGTCTTCGGCGCCGTCACGGTCACTGCCGTCAAGTCATTTCAGAGGAGCAAGGGCCTCGCCGCCACCGGTTCCGTCGATGCCGCGACCGCCGCCATCCTCGCCAACGCGGCAGCAGCCCTGACCCCGACGACGACCGCGCCACCCGACACCGCGCCCCCCGACACCGCGCCCCCCGCCACTGCCCCGCCCGACACCGCGCCACCCGACACCGCGCCACCGGCCACTGCCCCACCGGCCACTGCCCCACCGGCCACTGCCCCACCGGCGAACGGCGTGCTGTTGAAGCTGGGAGATAGGGGTGAGGCGGTTGCTGCGATGCAACGTCGGCTGATCGCGGTCGGCATCGCCGTGTTCGGTGGCGCCGATGGCGTGTTCGGACCCGCCACCCAGGCAGCATTGACGAAATTCCAGACCCAGGCCGCATTGCCCGCCAACGGAGTCCTGGACTCCGTCACCGATGCGGCGCTGACCGCGGCCGCCGCCGCTGCGCCGACGGCTCCCCCAACAACTACTCCAGCCGCTCCGCCGACTCCGGGTGTGGTCGTTCTCACGGTCCCGCCGATCGCCGCCACCTGCGCGTTCATGGACTCGTTCGGTGCCGCTCGGTCCGGCGGTCGCAGGCACGAGGGCGTCGACATCATCGTTGCTAGCGGCACGCCGATCTACGCCGTCGTCGATGGCAGGATCAGCAGGAAGCAGCTCACCTTTCCCGGCTCGCTCGGCGGCAACGCACTGTGGCTGACAGCCGCCGACGCAACCTACTTCTTCTTCGCCCATCTGTCGGCGTTTGCGGAGGGCATCGAGATCGGCTCGGTGGTCACCGCGGGCACAGTCATCGGCTTCGTCGGTGCCACCGGTAACGCAGGGACCGCCCACCTGCACTTCGAGGTACACCCCGGCGGCGGAGCGGCAGTGAACCCTTATCCGATCGTCAAGGCTGCCAGCCACTGTTGAGCCGCGTAACGGTCAAGAAATCGTAAAGTTGCCGATGCAGGCTGCCGATACAAAGAGCATGTCCCGCTTTGCTCGAGTGCTTGCAACGACTTCGATGGCAGTGCTGGTCGTCGTGCTATCGATCGACCCGGCAACAGCCCATGCCTCACCCCCTCGGGCACCCGCGACACCTACCGAACAGGTTTACACGGTCAAGCCAGGCGACTTCCTCGGTGGCATCGCCGAGAAGTTGCACGTGCCGCTGAGCGAACTACTCGCAGCCAACGGGCTCACGAAAGACAGCGTCATCCACCCCGGCGACAAGTTGATCGTGCCGGCGGTGGCTTCCGGACAGGTTTACACCGTTGTGCCCGGTGACTTTCTCAGTCGCATCGCATCGACCCTCGACGTTGCGCTCGCTGACCTGCTGTCGCTCAACGGACTTACCAAGTCGAGCGTCATCCATCCCGGCATGCTGCTTCAGATTCCCGCTGGCGGCGCGTTGCCCCCGACGGTCGCACCAACCGCGCCGCCCGCTTCGACGTTGGTCTACACCGTGAAACCCGGCGACTACTTCAAGCGCATCGCCTCGAAATTGGGTGTCAGCGTAGACAGTCTGCTTGCAGTCAACGGCTTGCAACTGACGAGCGTTATCTACGCGGGTACGCAGTTGAAGGTGCCGGTCGGCGGCTCACTACCCGAGCCGGGTGCCTCGCCCCCCGCCGACAACTCGGTGAGCGCGAAGGTGAAGGTGATGCTGGACTTCGCGGCGGCGCAGATCGGCGAGCCGTGGGTCTTCCTCGGCGCCGGACCCGATTCGTGGGATTGCTCCGGACTGACGATGCGCGCCTATGCCGCGATCGGAATCACCTTGCCGCACTACAGCGTGGCGCAGGCCAAATACGGCCGGGCGATCAACTGGCGGGCGGAGCCGATTCGAGCGGGCGACCTCGTCTTTCTCGAGACCAGTACCGGTAGCGGAATCATCAGTCATGTCGGTATCGCGAGCAGTGCCACCACCTGGATTCAGGCACCGCGTGGCGGCGAGTTCGTTCGCAGCGGCTCGATTCCGTTGCAACGGGTCGTGGCGGTGCGTCGGCTCGTCAGCGACGGATGAGCGAGGACGGGAAGGCAAGTGACGGGCAGGCGACGTTGGCGGTCGATGTCACGCTGTTGCGGGCCGACCAGCGTCAGTTACTCGGAGCTCTCCTGAGAGCGGGAGACGTGCCCTTCGGGCTCACTCGCAACCAGCTGATCACGACGGCGACCGCCCTCGATGAGGTACGTCGGGCGATGGCGTGGGTGACCGGGCGGGGCGAGGACGACACTTTCGACGAGACTTCCGCCGACCCCGAGTACCGCGGCAGCTTGCCGCCGCTGGTCAAGCCGGCGCGTCCTCCCCTACCCGACGGTCGTCGGCAGGCAACACGCTGGCGGCGGCTTGCCGCCGGACTTGCCGACGAGGTGCTCGTTGGCGTGCCGACCGGGTTGGCGGCCCATGCCGGCGCCGCGGTCTGGACCGTGGTCGTCGTGCACATGATCTATTTCGTGGTGCCCACCGCCATGTTCGGTTGGTCGATAGGCAAGTTGTCGGCGAACACGCGGGTCGTGTCCGCTGTCAACCACCGCACTCCAAATCTGTTACGCGCGTTCGTGCGTTGGATCGTGCCCTACGCAGTGGTGATCGCCAGCTTGACGGTGGGACTCGCCGGAGACCGAGTCGGACTGATAGTTGCGTTCGTCTATCTGCCGATCATGGTCGACCTTCGCGGCTGGCACGATCGTGCGGCCGGGACGCTGGTCGTCGAGCGTTTCCCCAGGCGTGCTACTGACACCCGTGCTACTTGACGGCTAGCAGGTCGACGACGAAGACGAGTGTCTCGCCACCTTTGATGACGCCACCGGCGCCGCGGTTGCCGTAACCGAGATCGGGTGGGATGGTGAGGCGCCGTCGGCCACCGACGCGCATTCCTTTCACGCCGCGGTCCCAACCCTCGATCACCTCGCGCGCTCCTAATCGGAAGTCGAAAGGATCACCGCGATTCCAGCTGGCATCGAATTCCTCGCAGTTGCTCCACGCAACACCGGCGTAGTGCACCACCACTCGCTTGCCGATCGTGGCTTCGTCACCATCACCAACGGTCTCGTCGTCGATCTGCAGTTCCGAAGGTGGGGCGCCGTCGGGAATGGTGATGATTGGTCTGTCGGCCATTACGACAAGCTAGCTGACGACGCGATGTACACTCATTCGATGCGCAACAATTCGGTGCGCGCCGGCCGACGTGCATGGATCGCGCTTGCGCTCGTTATCGCCGCGTGCACATCAGACTCACAGGTCACGGTCGATTCCGCGGTGCAGACCCCGGCGACGTTCGACCCGGCAACGCCACTCACCGAATCCACCGACCCCGTTGCTTTCGACCCGGAGGTTCGCACGGGCACACTCGACAATGGACTGACCTACTTCATCCGCCGCAGCGATCGACCGGGCAACAAAGCCGAACTGCGGCTGGCGATCAATGCCGGCTCGGCGCTGGAAGCCGACGATCAATCAGCCGTCGCTCACTTTCTCGAGCACATGCTTTTCAACGGCACCGAGAAGTACGAGAAGAACGACCTCGTCGAGGTGCTACGCCAGGGTGGTGTCGAATTCGGCGCCGACATCAACGCCTACACCAGCTACGACGAAACCGTGTACCAACTGACCGTCGACAGCGACGACGAGGAGTTGACGCTCGGAATGGACATATTGCATGAATGGCTGACCGCTGCGACGTTGACCGAGGCCGATGTGATCGGCGAGCGAGGTGTTGTACTCGACGAATACCGCACGCGGGAACTGACTGCAGATGGCCGCGTGTTCACGGCACTCGAGAGTCTCTACCTCAGTGACACTGCCTACGCCGGTCGCTCACCGATCGGATCATCGGATGCGATCGCGGACATGGTTCCTGGCCCGCTGCGGCGCTTCTACGACAGTTGGTACCGGCCGGCTAATGCGGCGGTGATCGTGGTCGGTGATATCGATGTCGACGAGATCGAGACTCGCATCGCCGACTTGTTCGGAAATGACGAGCCTCGTGCGGAAGCTCCAGAACCCCTCGAGTTGGTTTGGAATGCCAGCGAGCAACCACGAGCGGCCGTCATCACCGACGCCGACCTCACCGAGGCCGGTATCGAGTTGTCCTTGCCGAAACAGGCGACGCCGCGCGACACCGTTGGTGCCCAGGCTGCCGGGCTGATCGACTACATCGTTACTGCTGCTCTGGCCAATCGGTTGGAAAGTGACATCACCAGCGGTGCGGCTCCATTCGACGGTGCGTTCAGTTCCACGAGCTCATTCGTGCGGGCCCTCGATGCTCCAAGTGTGTACCTGACCGCATCCAACGAAGAGGCGGGCGCAGCTACCGAGGCGTTACTCGATGAGTATGCACGAGCCGTGCAGTTCGGACTGTCCGATGCCGACGTCGAGAGAGTGATCGCAGAGACCCGCACCGGTGTCGAGTCGGCGTACGCGCAACGAGACACGGTGCAGGCCAGCGAGTTGGCTGATGGCCTGGTTGCCCATTTCCTGCAAGGTGAGTCAATGGCTTCGGCGCAGGCCGAATACGACCTGAGCACGGCGTTGCTCGACGCGATGGATGCCGCCATTGTCAACGCCGTGCTACGCGAGCAGGTGTCGCGGACGCCGGCCGTGCTGGCGGTCTCGGTCAAAGAAGGCACCGCAGGATTGCCCAGCGTCGATGAGTTGGTCAGCGAGTTGGCGGCTCTCGACACCCGGCAAGTCACGCCGCGCGCTGATACAGCACCCGTTGGTGACCAACTGATGGATGCACCCGACCCTGCGGAAATCGTCAACAGAGAAGAGATCGAAGGCGAACCGGGGGCCTACATCGCGCCGACCATGGTCGAGTTCGCCAATGGTGTACGCGTGATCGTCAACCCCACCCCGATTACCGATGACTTCATCGTTCTCTACGGAGTGAGCGCCGGCGGGTTCTCGCTCACCGATCCCGACGATGCTGCGACCATGTGGCTGATGAACGAGGTCAACAGTGAAAGCGGATTCGGTTCGCTGAGCCGCGATGCCGTTGCGCAGATTCTCGCGGCCAGCACGGTCGACATCTTCCCCTACCCGGCCGCGACCAGCGAGTTCATCGCCGGTACCACCGCGACCGACGATCTCGAACTGGCGTTTCAGCTCGTCAACCGCTACCTGTCGGCATCGAATTTCTCCCAAGTGGCGCTCGACGATGCCCGCGAGCGGAATCTGACGTACCTCGTCGACATCGCCGCCGACCCCGCCTTGGCGGTGCAACTAGAGCTCAATGACGCGCGTTACGGCGACGACCCGCGCTACAGGGTGGTTCTGTCTGAGCAGGAATTGAGCGGCATCACCACCGCGGATCTGGCGCGTGTCTGGAGCGACAGGTTCGGCAACGCCGGCGACTTCGTGTTCATTCTCTCGGGTGACCTCGACCTGGAGGAGACGATCGATCTCGCCGCTCGTTATCTGGGCACGCTGCCATCCACCGGCGTTACGGAGACCGCCGTCGACGTTTCGCCGGCGGTGCCCGCGGGGATCGTGCGCCGCACCGTTCTCGCCGGCTCCGGGGAAACAGCATCGCTGTCGGTGCTGTACACCACGCCGGCCGAAGACACAACAGAGCAGGCGCTCTTAGCCGGATTGCTCACGTCGGTGCTGAACAATCGGCTGACGACGGCGATCCGTGAGGAACTCGGCGCCTCCTACTCCCCTGCGGCCGCGGTGTCGATCAGCAGCGGTCCGGCACCCGAGGCGACCGCCGCCATCTCGATCTCCGGAGCACCGAGCGACATGCCGGCGATTGCACTGGCGCTGCAGGCGAACATCGACGACCTGCGCGTGAACGGACCGTCCGCTGCCGAGTTCTCGGCCGCGGTCGCCGAGGCCAGCGATGCCTACAACTTCATCTCCGACAATCAGATCGTCGTGATGCTGGAACGCTGGCTCAGCCACCCGCAGTATCTCGAGGACTACGGGAACCAACCGGCCGATATCCGCGGAATCACCGCCGATGACCTGCGCGCGTTCGCGAACAAGGTGCTTCCCACTGACCACTACATCGAGATCACGCAGTTGCCGCGCTGATCGAGGCGCGAACCAACGCTCAGTTGCCGACGGCGATCAACGCCACCGCCAGCGCCGTCGCCATCACACCGACCGCTTGCCACCAGCGCATTCGTTCGCGGTTGAAGAGCACTGACAGCACCACTGCGACCGTCGCAAACTGAGAGGAGGCGACCGAAACTGGGCCCGCTTCGCCATCGCGAAAGGCGAGCTGTAACGCGGCGATTGCGACGAGTCCGAACAGCCCGGCGATCACCGCCCGAGAACGTCCAAGGCCTTCGGCGAAGACCTGCTGCCTACGCAGGGCACCGATGACCAAGAGCAGGGCGAGACCGGTGGTGCGCTGCACAACGACGGGTGCCAGCCCTGCGGGCTCCGACACCTGACCGAGCACCGTGAACGCGATCCCGAACGCCACTCCGCTGGCAAGCCCCAGCAGCGCTCCCCGGGTGGTGCTGCCGCTTCCGCCAGGCACGTAGGAGGTCAGCACGAGTGCAACCGCGCCGATGGCCATCCCCATTCCCGACCACAGCCCGGGCCGAACGCCATTGACGAGGTCCCAAACCACGGGCACCGTTGCCAACAGCACCGACGACAGGGGCGCGACGACTCCCATGCGCGCAACGGAATAGCCGTGGTAGAGCAGCATCAAGCCGGTGATCATCGTGAGGCCGCCGACGGCGCCGAGGACGGTGTCCTGCAACCGCCACTGTGAGTCGACGACCAACAACAGCAGGGGCGACAACACGGCGCTGGTGGCGACAGCGGTGCGTGTGACGATGATCGATTTCGTGGTGCGCGCCGAGCGAGCTGCAAAGAAGTCGGAAGTTCCGAGCAGAACTGCAGCCGCGACCGCGAATGAGAGTCCAGCGCCCATCAGCCGACGCTATCGGGCAACTACAGCAGCGACCGCAAGGCTGCGATGACCGCCGCCGAGTCGGCCTCGGTGTTGTACGCCGCGAAGCTGACGCGGATGAAGCGGGCGTCGCCCCAGAAGGTGAGCGGTACCTCGATTCGAAAGTCGTCGAACAATCGATCCTTGAGCCGGATGGGATTCACGTGTTCCGGAAGCCGGATCGACACCATCTGTCCGACCCACGAGTCCGGGCAGATCGAGCTGAGCCCGGTCAGTTCGTTCACTCGCTCGCGGGTCAACAGTGCGAGCCGGTGCCCTTCGGCCTGCACCGCTGGCAGATCGTGGCTGACGCAGAACTCGATTGCTGCCGGCGCGGCGAGGAAGGCGGACAGGTCGCGCGTGCCCTGCCATTCGTGGTAGTCGATGAACTGCGAGCGACTCGGGCTGTCGCTCTCCCAGCCCCAACTAGTGACCAGCGGCTGCAGCCATTCCTGCGCGGTATCGCGAGCGAACAGAAGCGAACAACCCTTCGGTGCGCACAGCCACTTGTGGATCGCACCCGTGAACAGGTCGCAGCCGATCGCGGGCACGTCGAGTGGTATGTGCCCCGGTACGTGTGCCCCATCGACAATCGAGATGATGCCGGCCGCGCGGGCACGTTGGCACAGTTCATCGACGGGCAGTATCAAGGAAGTCGAGCTTGTCAGTCGGTCGAGGAAGAGCACCTTGGTGCGCGGGCCAACTTCGCTCCACACGCGTTCGATGTAGTCGTCGGTGGTTGTCAGCGGCAGCGGAACGTGCACTCGCTTGTACGTTGCGCCGGACTCCTGGCAGAGGCGTCGCCAGGTGCGGTTCATCGCTCCGTACTCGTGATCAGACGCCACTACCTCGTCACCCGGAACGAGGCGTAACGATCTGGCCACCATGTTCACCGCCGTCGTCGGATTCGGAAACAGCACGATGTCGTCGGCCTCGGCACCGACGAACGCGGCGACACGTGCCCTGGCGGCGGCCAACAGTTGGGTTGCCTGGCGCTGCAACCACGCGACCGGGCTGCGTTCCATCGCCCGCTGCAGGCGCTCGTATTCCTCCTGCACCACGCGTGGCACGGCACCGAAGGAACCGTGGTTGAGGAAGATCAGATCTGGGTCCAACAAGAAGTCGTCGCGTGTCGGAGTGGGCATCGTCCGGCAGCGTAGGGGCGAGTCACTCGGTGTCGGGTACCTTTCGCACTATGCCTCTTGCGTCAGGTGGACCGCTACCGCTCCATGGCGTTAGCCGCGATGATGTGCTCGCCAGGCTCGACGCATTCAAAGCCAACGACGTTCGCTGGCGCGACGGACGCGCCTTCACACTCGCCTACAGCGCCGGTGACGACGTGCTAGCGGTCGCCGAGGCCGCCTATTCTCGCTTCGCCAGCGAGAACGCGCTGAACACTGACGCCTTTCCGAGCCTGCGGCGTATTCAGTCCGAGGTGGTGGCGGCGGTCGGCGGGTGGCTGCAGGCCGGCGACGAGGGTGCCGGCTTCATGACGACGGGTGGCACGGAGAGCATCCTGCTGACAGTGAAGGCGGCCCGCGAGCGCGGGCGCAAGGAGAAAGGCATCAGCTCCCCCAATGTGGTGCTACCGACGAGTGCGCACGCGGCTTTCGAGAAGGGTTGCTACTACTTCGGTTTGGAGAGTCGTCGTATCCCGGTGCTCGACGACTGGCGTGCCGACGTGGCGGCGATGGCTGCCGCCACCGATGACAACACGGTGCTGGTCGTCGGCTCGGCGCCACAATATCCGCAGGGAGTGATCGACCCTATTGCGGAGGTCGCGGCGATCGCCGCCGGGCGCGACATCAACTGCCACGTCGACGCGTGCATGGGTGGCGTCACGCTCGCCTACCTTGCACGGCTCGGCCACGCGATTCCGCCGTGGAACTTTGCGGTGCCGGGGGTGACGAGCATGTCGGTCGATCTGCACAAGTTCGGTTACACGGCCAAGGGTGCCTCGGTGATCATGTATCGCAACAAGTACCTGCGCGACTTCCAGATCTACATGACCGACAACTGGCTCGGTGGCCTTTACGGGTCATCGGGGATCTTGGGAACCAAGGGTGGCGGCGCGATGGCAGCGGCCTGGGCGGTCATGCATCATCTCGGCGACGACGGCTACCTACGCCTCACGGGCGCAGCCCGCAAAGCGTGCGAGCAGTTGGCCGCGGTCATCGACGAGACGCCCGAATTGCAGTTGCGTGCGCAACCGGCAACGACCCTGCTCTCTTTCGGGGCCAGCGATCCGAACAGCCTCGACATATTCTCGCTTGCCGATGCACTGTGGCGGCGCGGCTGGTACCTGGATCGACAGGGTCCTCCCCCGTCACTGCATTGCACCGTCAACGCGATACACGAAGGCAAGATCGACGAGTTCGCAGCCGATCTGCGGTCGGCTCTCGACGAGTTGGCCGACCTGAACTCAACCACGCCGCGTTCCGCAGGCGCGCAGGGTGCCTACGGAACGGTGGAATGACACAAGGCGCTAGGCAGGGCTGACCCAGTCGATCCACATGCTGCTGGGATCAGCCGGGTCTACCTTCACCTTCAAATTGGCACCGGGTTGGCAGCGAGCCAGGTGGATTTGCGCCACCGTCTCCTGACGGGTGACTGGCATCGGCACGCCATTGGGCATCATCACCAGCAGTTGCAGCTCGACGACCGGATTGAAGTTCATCATCGCCCCGGTCTGGCGGGCGGAGGTGATCGTGGCCGTGGCATCGACACCATTGGTCATCGCGTTTGTCGCCGCTGCCGCCGACTGCGCCATGTTGGCCATCATCGCGTTGGCATTGGCCATCGATGCTTGGGCGTTGGCCAGTGTGTTCTGAACCGGGTACTGCTTCTGAATCTCCTTGCTCTGATCAGTGAGCTTCTTGATGTCTTTCATGAAGCCCATCGGTCAGGCCACCTGATACGCAGCGGAGAAGGCCGCGGCAACGCCGGGGTCGGCCTTGATGCGGGCATTCCAGCCGTCGTGTGCCTGCTGCCACGAGCCTGCGTCGACACCATTGGCCGCGGCGATGCCGGGTAGCAGCGTTTGGTCGTAGTTCATCGGTGCAATCGCCTTGACGATCTTCGCGTACTTCTGCAGATCGACACCGGCGATCGGATCGAGCCCACCGGGCTGCGCGGCGACGGCGGCGGCCGGCTGGCCCATGGCCTGCTGCATGGCAGCCTGCTGCTGAGCCATCATCTGTTGTTGCATCACCTGAGCGTTGGCGGCCATCTCCTGCGACTGCTCGATCAATCCGGGCGCCGCATGGACGACATCTTTCATGTCCTTCATCTGCTTGAAAATTCCCATCCTGAATCCTCCTGAGGCGGCTTGTTTGTTCGGAGCTTAGGCCATTTCCGGAGCGCTGTCATCAGGCGGCAGCGGTCACGCTCCGTCGAAGTGGGCACGCATCGAGATCACCAATTCGGCCAGTTCCTTCACTTCCTCGTTGTTCAAGACGTCGTCGTACAGGCGACCGACGATGGCGTCGGTCAGCTGTTCAGCTGGTTGCTTGTCGATGCCGGCCGGGTCGCCGTAGGGCTCGGGCCACCCGAACAATTTCGCCATGTCGGCGCCGCCACTGGCAAGCACAGCATCGCGAGGGGCCAGCCCGCTCGCCACCACCGCCACCACGTGGGCACCGCCGCGTAGCTCGCGCAGCAGATGCATCAGGAAGTAGGCGCGCCCGGGCAGGTCGTCGGGTAGCGGCTGTCGGCGCCAGCCGGCGAAAAGGGGGAGGCCGGTTGCGTCGGCGCCGAGGGCAACTCTCTCGGCCAGTTCCGCCACTCGCTCGGCCTCGGCGAAACCCTGCAACCGCGACCGACCGAACTCGACGCACGCCGCGCCGTATCGCGCTGCCGCCGCCGCGGCACCTTCAACTGCGGTGCCGGCCTCCCACATACGGCGAACGAGTGAAGGTTCGAAGAATCCGAATGCAGCCGCGATTACGTCGGCGTCGACGTCGCCCAGCACGCCGCCGCGACCAGCGCCGTAGTACACGTACCCGTTGGGATACCCGGCGGCGCGGCAGGGTTCCATCACCTCCGGATGCAACATCCAGTGGCCCCCAAGGTGGCCGACCGGTTCGGTGAGTGTCTTGATGCTCTCGGTAGTCGCTCGTGTGTTCATCGGGCGACAATAACGGACTCCCCCGCCCGATCCCCATCCCCGTGCAAACGCGGGGTATGGGTGGCGCTAGGGTCGGCAGCGCCGTTACACCCGGCCGGGAGAGCCGCCGTCGCAGCCAGCGTCGGGGCGCCGAAGGAGCAACCTCCCCGGAATCTCTCAGGCAAATGGACCGACCGGGTGTGGCAACGCTGGAAAGAAGTCGGCCTACCGGCTCGCCGAAGGGGAAATCCGCTCACGCGGGGAAGCTCTCAGGCAACGATGACAGCGGGGGAACCAACTCAAACGCGCCGTCACGGCCAGGAGGCTCCCCAGGTGAACACTCGTCCAGCACTCGCCGATCTGCTCGGCACCGACGACTTCGTCGGACGCCACATCGGTCCGACCGAGATTGAGCAGCAGCACATGCTGCGCACCATTGGGGCGGCGTCGCTCGAGGAATTGCTCGCGACGACGGTGCCGGCCTCCATTCGCATGGCGCAAGGGCTGGAGATGCCCGCCAGTCGCACGGTCGAAGATGTGCTCGCCGAACTGCGCGCACTGGCGAAGCGCAACACCGCACGAACGAGTCTTATCGGGCAGGGTTACTACGGCACGATCACACCGCCGGTGATCCAGCGGAATGTGCTCGAGAATCCCGCGTGGTACACGGCGTACACGCCATACCAGCCCGAGATCAGCCAGGGGCGACTGGAGGCGTTGCTCAACTTTCAAACGATGGTCGCCGACCTCACCGGCTTCGCGTTGGCGAACGCGTCGCTGCTCGACGAGGCAACGGCCGCGGCGGAAGCGATGACGATGGCGCGGCGCGTCACCAAGGGAACGAGCAACAGATTCCTCGTCCACAACGACACCCACCCGCAAACTGTTGCCGTACTACATACGCGCGCGGAGCCGGTCGGGATTGAAGTCGCGATGGTCGACGACGCGGCGATCAGCGGTGAAACGCCCGAATGCTTCGGGTTGCTGGTGAGCCTTCCGACATCGTCGGGCGCGCTCCCCGATTGGCGCGGCGTCATCGATCGCGCTCACGCCAGCGGCGCGGTCGTGGTCGTTGCCACCGATCTCCTCGCGTGCGTGGCCATCACTCCCCCAGGAGAACTCGGCGCCGACATCGCGATCGGCTCGGCGCAGCGTTTCGGAGTGCCGATGGGATTCGGCGGGCCGCATGCCGCGTTCATCGCCACCGGTGAGGCAATGGCTCGTTCGCTACCGGGTCGGCTGATTGGCGTCAGCACCGACAGTGCGGGTAGGCCGGCGATGCGCCTCGCGCTGCAAACGCGCGAACAGCACATTCGCCGCGAGAAGGCGACCTCCAACATCTGCACGGCGCAGGTGCTGCTGGCCAACATGGCTGGCCTCTACGCCAGTTGGCACGGCCCGCACGGGTTGTGGCGGATCGCCGAAAGGATCCATCGCCTGACGAGTCTCGCGGCCGCGGCGTTGCGTGCCGGCGGTCAGACGCTGGTTCACGACTCGTGGTTCGACACGCTTTGCGTACGCTGTGATGCCGACTCGGTTGTCGCAGCCGGACATCGACAAGGTCTCGATCTGCGACGCGTCGGCGCGGATCAGGTCTCGTTCAGCTTCGATGAGACGACGACCCCCGCGGTGGTCGAGCAAGTGCTGGCGCTGTTCGGAGCGACTGGCCCGCTGGCCGACGACATCGGGGCGGAACACGATGGGTTGCGCACCCGGCGCACCACCGAATTTCTTGCGCACGCCGTGTTCAACCGCTATCACACCGAGCACGAGATGATGCGCTACCTGCGCCGTTTGGCCGACAAGGATCTGGCGCTCGACCGCACGATGATTCCGCTCGGTTCGTGCACCATGAAGCTCAATGCCGCGGCCGAGATGGTTCCTGTCACATGGCCCGAGTTCGCCAACGTTCATCCGTTCGCACCCGACGACGAGACCGAGGGGTACCGCGAGATGATCCGCCAGTTGGAGCAGATGTTGGTAGCCGTCACCGGTTACGACGCGGTCAGCTTGCAGCCGAACGCCGGCAGTCAGGGCGAGTTCGCCGGCCTGCTCGCAATTCGCGCGTTTCACCGCAGCCGCGGTGATGAGGCGCGGACCGTCTGCCTGATTCCCGCAAGTGCCCACGGCACCAATGCCGCCAGCGCCGTCATGGCCGGTCTGAAGGTCGTCGTTGTCGCATGTGACGATCATGGCAACATCGATCTCGACGACTTACGCGCCCGTGCCGCCGCCGCCGGGGCAACGCTCGCTGCCGCGATGATCACCTACCCGTCGACACACGGAGTGTTCGAGGAACGCATCACCGAGATCTGCGACATCGTTCACGAACACGGTGGCCAGGTCTACGTCGACGGTGCCAATCTCAACGCGCTGGTCGGTATGGCCCGCCCGGGAGAGTTCGGCGCCGATGTCAGCCACCTCAACCTGCACAAGACGTTCTGCATACCCCACGGCGGCGGCGGGCCAGGAGTTGGTCCGGTGGCCGTGCGCGCCCACCTTGCACGCTTCCTTCCCGGCCATCCACTGCACGACCATCATCAAGGACAGGGGTCGCCGGTCGGGCCGGTGTCGGCGGCACCGTTTGGCTCGGCGGGCATTCTGTCGATCTCATGGGTGTACATCGCGCTGATGGGCGGCGAGGGCTTGCGCGCGGCCACGGCGGCGGCGATCCTGAACGCCAATTACCTCGCTGCCCGTCTCAACGATGCCTTCCCGGTGCTGTACACCGGAGCCCACGGGCGAGTCGGCCATGAATGCATCGTCGACCTGCGTGCGCTCACCAAGGCCACCGGGGTCACGGTCGACGATGTCGCCAAGCGTTTGATGGACTACGGGTTCCATGCACCGACGATGAGTTTTCCGGTGGCGGGCACGTTGATGATCGAGCCGACCGAGAGCGAGACGTTGCACGAACTCGATCGCTTCTGTGCAGCGATGCTCGCCATCCGTGACGAGATCGATCGCGTGGCCGCCGGCGAGTGGCCGATCGAGGAGAGCCCGTTGCGGATGGCACCGCACACCGCCGACGATCTACTCGGTGAGTGGAACCGACCATACCCACGCGAACTCGGCGCCTATCCGTTGCGGTCGGTGCGCGCCGGAAAGTACTTCCCGCCGGTCTCGCGCATCGATAACGCCTACGGCGACCGCAACCTGATGTGCAACTGCGAGCCGCTCGAGGCCTACGCCGACTGACTGTCGGCCGGCGGCAGGTCGGCATGCGGGTCACCTTCGCCTGCAATTGACGCGCCTGTCGGTGTCCGCTCACTTACTGCGCGTCGCAGGGCGGTGAACACGAGGGCGGCTCCCGCAGCCAAGGCCGCGCCTGGCACGAGCGAGTCCGGTCGGCCGTTGATGAGCGAACCGAGGCGATCAGTGGACGCGATGATTCCGATGCTGACGACCACCGCTCCGAGAAGTAGTGAGAGCAGGTCGAGTTTGTGGCGGTACATGATGAGTTACCTCACTCCAACTAGTAGGGAAGTCATGTTCGTGGAACGACGAATCCACCGGGTGTGATCACGGTGCCGTCGGCTTGGATGATTGCACCGTTGGCCAACACCACGCTGCCGTCTTCGGCTTGTTCGGCGATCGGGATCAGGGTCGCTCTGTTGGCCTCGATGATCTGGCCATCGGAGAACTGAATCGAGCCGTCGGCGAACACGACAGTGCCGTCCTCAAACGATCGCGCCGGCTCACCACGAACCGGCACACCGCCAGGCGGGGTGGGTGGTCCTGGTGCGGTGATGCCGGCGGCGGAAGCACGAACGACTTCGATCTTGCCGATCCCGACGCGCAGTGTCAGTTTGATCAGCTGCGTGCCGGTTCCGGTATCGGTCCGGACAGTCTGTCGGTAGCCGTCGCCGGTCGACTGGAGTGCGGCTATCTCGCCAATGCCGACGCGCGCGTCGACCTGCACGCGTGCATTGTCTGGTACCAACACCTTGAGACGACCGATCCCGACTTCGATTGACGTGGTGACGTCACTGTCGTAGTCGTACAAGGACAGCACGAAGCTGCCGCGGCCGGTCTCGTAGCTCGGTTCGACGCGATCGCCAGGGCTCAGGTAGACACCCCAGTCGACACTGCTGAGTGTGATGCCGACACCTGCGAACGCGATCGCCGACGCAGCCACCGCGGCGGCGGCGACGAATGTCGCCGGCACGATCAGCCAGCGGGCGCGACCGAAGAAGGCACCGATCAGCAAGCCGGCGCCCAGTGTGATCGTCGCCATGCTCAAGGTGACTGTGCCGCGGTTGTCGGCGCCACTGTTCGCCATCCACGCGATCGCCGCGGCCATCGCCGCGGCACCGATCGTCAACAGCCCGAGCGGCGAACGAGCAGGCCGCGGCTTGGCCGGTGGCGCGGTCCACGATGCGGAAGTATCGGTGTTGCCGGCGTCGCCCGCGACCTGCGCTGCGACGGTGGCCTCATCGGTGGCCGCGGCGACTCCGCCGTCGAAGGTGCCGCCACCGCGCCACAACGCCATCGCGATGCCGGCCAGACCGAGCGCTACGACCCATCCGGCGCCTGGCAACGAAGCGCTACCACCGAACAATCCGGCGAGCGCAATCAGGCCGACGGCTCCACCGAGGATGCGGCGAACCGGTGATGTCGGCGGCGACGTGATCGAGTCGGCGAGCAATGCCACTCCGGCGAGATACAGCAGGACTCCGACTCCGCTGAACAGCGCGAGGGCGACGAAGCACACACGAACGACGATTGGTTCGATTGCCAGCGCCCGACCAAGACCGCCGGCGACGCCTAGGACCACGCGATCGTCCGAGCGCGCCCACCGCTGCTGCGGGCCACCTGTCAGCGGGTGGCGGCGCTCGTTCCAAGCATCTTCCGGTGGGGTCGTCGGCGGTGGCAGCTGCGCAGGATCTGTGTCAACTTTGCTCATGCGGCAACGGTACGACTGCCGACTCACCGGAAACATCGGGGAAAACCCTGGTTGGACCCTGAGTTCGGCTCACTGGAATCAGGGACGCCCGCTGATGCGTAATGGGCACATCGATGGCACGATGGAACCATGCCCGCGCAACCCCCGGTTGGCACTCACGAACGCCGACATCTGTTCGTTCGCTCGTCGACCGACCGACTGGTTCTGGGCGTTGCGGGTGGGTTTGCCCGCAAGTTCGGCGTCGATGCCTACCTGATCCGCATCGGGTTGCTGTTGCTCACGCTCACCGGCGGACTCGGCGTCATCTTGTATCTCGGCTGCTGGGCAGTCAGCGCGGCGGCCACAGATAACGTCGCTGTCGCGCCGGTCGATCCCCGCCTCGCGTCGGCGCGCTCGCTTGCCGCGGTGGCCGCGACCGGAGCGCTTCTCCTGGCGGCCCGCAATATCGATCTGTGGCCAGGTGATGCCTTGATGGGGCCGGCCGTCGTGGTCGCCAGCGGGTCAGCCTTGGTGTGGTATCGCAGCCGCGGGGAAAGCGATGTCACCGATCCGCTCGAGCGCGTGCTCCAGGGGCGGGCTACTCCCCTGCGTTCGCTGGCCGGTGGGGCACTCGCGTTTGCCGGCGTCGTCGCGCTTGTCGCGCGCGGCGTGAAGCTCGAGCAGCTCCCCGCCGCACTCGCCGCGGTGGCGATGGCGCTGGCCGGCGCGGCGGTTCTGATCGGTCCCTATCTCGGTCGTTTGACGACCCACATCCGCGACGAGGAGCGGGCCCGCATCCGTGACGTCGAGCGCAACGACATGGCTGCCCAACTGCATGATTCGGTGCTCCAGACGCTGGCGCTGATGCAGCGGGCGACCGATGATCCGCGACGGATGCTGATGCTCGCGCGCCGCCAGGAACGCGAGCTTCGAAGCTGGCTCTACGACAACAGGTCGGGCGTCACAATCGGGACGCTGAACGCTCGCGCGGTGGGGATCGCCGCTGAGGTCGAACTCGATCACGGACTACCGGTGGATCTGGTCGTCGTCGGTGACTGCGAGTTGACAGCGGTGATCGAGTCGTTGTTGCTCGCGGTCCGCGAGGCGACCGTCAACGCCGCCAAACACTCCAAGGCCGATCAGGTCAGTATCTACGTCGAAGTTGAGCCGAACGTTGTCACAGCCTTCGTCAGAGACAAGGGGGTCGGCTTCGACGAGGCTCGCATCGGTGGCGACCGGCGAGGGGTCGCGCTGTCGATTCGCGATCGTGTGGAACGCGCGGGCGGGCGCGCCATGCTCGAATCGGGCCCCGGACGGGGCACCGAGTGGGAACTGATGGTGCCGCGATGAACTCTCGTATTCGAGTCCTGGTCGTCGACGATCATGCACTGTTCCGGTCGGGCGTGAGGGCAGAGCTAGGGGATGCTGTCGAAATTGTGGGTGATGTCGGCACCGTCGACGAGGCGATCAGTGCGATCCGTGCAGGTCGGCCCGATGTGGTGCTGCTCGACGTGCACCTGCCCAACGGCGGTGGCGTCGCAATTCTGGAGGCGCTCGCCGATTCGATGCCGGCGACTAGATGCTTGGCGCTCTCAGTCTCCGACGCAGCCGAGGATGTAATTGCGATCATCCGCGCGGGCGCTCGCGGTTACGTCACCAAGACCATCACCCACGACGAACTGCTGGACGCGATTCGGCGGGTTCACGCAGGCGATGCAGTGTTCTCGCCGCGGCTTGCCGGTTTCGTGCTTGACGCTTTCGCCTCCACGAGACCTGTGAGCACCGATCCCGACCTCGATCGGTTGACGCCGCGCGAGCGGGAGGTGTTGCGACTGATTGCTCGTGGTTACACATACAAGGAAGTTGCCGCCAGGGTCCATCTTTCGGTGAAGACCATCGAAACTCACGTTTCGTCGGTGCTGCGTAAGCTGCAGCTCTCCAATCGCCACGAACTCACGGCATGGGCGACGGATCGTCGTCTGCTGTAGCGCTCAGCGTTTGGCCACGAACGGCATTGGCACCACACGGCCCAGCAGCGAGGTGCCGCGCACGTCGATGCTGACCTCGGCGCCGTCTTCGATGGTCGGCGGCAGGAATGCCATCCCAATGCCATGCTCCAGCACCGGCGAATAGTTGCCACTGGTGACGGTTCCGATCGGCTTGCCCTCGTGCAGCACCGCACAGTCCGCCCGCGGGGGTCGGCGGCCTTGGGTTGCGATGCCGCGCAGCAGGCGATCGACCCCACGGTCGCGTTCGGCAGCCAAGGCCGCGCGTCCGCGGAACTCGGGCTTGTCCCAGGCCACTACCCAACCCAACCCGGCCTGCAGTGTGGTGATGCCGGCACCGAGTTCGTGTCCGTGCAACGGTAGCCCAGCTTCCAGACGAAGTGTGTCGCGGGCGCCGAGTCCGGCGGGCACGACGCCGCACGATGCGATCGCATCCCACAAATCGGCCGCGGCCGCGACGGGAACCGCGATCTCGACCCCAGGCTCGCCCGTGTATCCGGTGCCGGCTACCACGCAGGGGGTGCCGCGCCATTCGTGCTCTTCAACGCGGAAGCGACCAATCTCGGCGGCGGCTGGGAACACGGCCGCCAATCGCTGCCTGGCCTGCGGGCCCTGCACCGCGAGCACGGCGCGATCATGTGTGGTCTCGGTGCCACCGATTGCGGCACGAACGCCATCGGTATTCGACGCGTTGGGCATCACGTCGAAGACGTCGTCGCGCAACCACCACACGATGATGTCATCGAGCACCGACGCATCGGCCTCGTCGAGTAGGTGGGTGTATTGCGCCCGTCCGGGGGCAACCTTGTTGAGATCGTTGGTGAATGCTCGTTGCAGCGTCGCGAGCGCATCGCGGCCCTCAACGCGAACGGTGCCGAGATGAGAAACGTCGAACACGACCGCATCCGTGCGGCAGGCCAGGTGCTCTTCGATCGTGCCCGACGGGTAGGCGATCGGCATCTCCCAGCCACCGAAGGGAACCATTTTGGCACCGAGTTGACGGTGCTTGGCATCAAGCGGGCTGAGTTCGTTTGCGTCCATCACACGGCCCGCGCATCGACGCGGCCAGCGGCAACAGCGGCCGGCTCGCCGGTGCCGTCGGGCTCGGCCATCTGGATCAACTGGTTGTCGAGCTCGAGTTTGACGCCGCCGATCGCGAGCACGTTGAGCACACCCTGGCCGCCGCGCCGCACGATGTCGACGAGCTGTTCGCCGTCGCACAACAGCACGTCGCCGCCACTGATGACGAGCGTGGCGGCTGCAATATCGGTGTCGGTCTGTTGGCGCAGGTAGTTGAACGCCTTGCGCACCGATTCCAGTTTGATCCCGGCGTCGAGCAGGCTCTTGATCACGCGCAGCTCAAGCAGGTCGCGATAGCTGTACAGGCGACGGCTGCCGCTGCCGGCGGCGTCGCACAGCGACGGACGAATCAGGTCGGTTCGTGCCCAGTAGTCGAGTTGCCGGTAGGAGATGCCAACCACACTGGCGGTCCTGCTGCCGCTAAAGCCGTTCTCGGTCATCGTTGCCTCCAGTTTGCGTCGCGGCTGATCACATGCGAGTAACTACGCCGGTGTAACCGGCAGACCATCGTAGGACGGCGCGCACAGCAAGTCAAGCACTCTACGCGCGAAAGAGCGCGCCGTCCGCGCGACTCAGCTGGCAAGGTCGCTCAGCTGGCAAGGTCGCTCAGCTGGCAAAGTCGTCGGGGCTGATGTCGTCGAGAAAGTCGCGGAACTCGTCGAGAATCGCTTCCTCGTCGTCACCGTCTTCAACGATTGTCGGCTCGACGGCAGCCTCATCGAGCAGAGCCTCGTCGGCGAAGATCGGCGAGCGGGTGCGCACGGCCAGCGCGATCGCGTCGCTGGGCCGACACGACACGACTGCTTCTCCGGCGGCGGTGTGCAGGTGCAGTTCGGCGAAGAAGGTGTGCTCGCGCACCTCGGTGATGACGACTTGCTGCAGAGTTGCGCCGAGAGTTTGCAAGGCGGTGGCCAAGAGGTCGTGCGTCAGCGGGCGCGGGGGCACGATGCCCTCCATCGCGCTGTGAATCGCCGAGGCCTCGGGACCACCGATGAGGATCGGCAACACACGAGCCGACTCCGGGCGATCTTCGCGAAGCATCACCACCGGGGTGTTTGCGGGTAGCTCTACTCGTACCCCTAACAGCTCCATGCGAATCACGCCTGTGATCGTATCGTCTCGACCGCGCTCAGGTATCGAGGTGATGCCGCAGCGCGGCGGCCAGGATTGCCGCGCGCAATTCGCCGCCGAGTGATGACAATTCTCGCAGTGAGACAGCGGCTTGGTGCCTGCTCTGTGGGTTGCGCTGGCGAACGAGCGGTAGCACCATCTGTTCGAATAGCGCAGCTTCGCGCTCGGCTGCCTGCCGCCACGGGCGTAGGTGTCGCGCCTCGATGCCGCGGGCGAGGAAGCCGGCGGCGGCCTTCGCGACAGCGACGTCGCTCGTCGAGAACCATGCGTTCGCGCCCGAGCCGGTGCCGACGACGATTCCGTACGATCTCAGATCGGCGAGTTGCGCTCCGGTAATCCCGGCCAAGTCACACAGCTCGTTGGCGAGGTACGTGTCGCGAGAAGCTGTTGCCGTTGCCGCCGGCGACTGTGCGTGACCGTTTGCCGGGGCGTGCTCAACGGCTCGCGCCACGGCTGGCTGCGGTCGCGCTGGGGGCAGCGGCGATGGACTGGGGCGCGCCTGCACCTGAGCAGCTGGGTGATGCGCCGTGGGTACGACCGTGCCCGCGGAAACGACGAGCTCTCCCGTCTCGTCGAAGCCACCGTCGAGCACGACAACATTGCGTAGCCCGCGGGGAGGCGTGAAACCACCGCTGTCGTCGATCTGACCACTTTGCAACCGGTCACGGATGACTCGCAGCGGAAGAAAATTCTGCCGTTGCTCGCGAAGAATTACGCGCAGTCGATCGACGTCGGCGTCGTAGAACTTGCGATACCCCGATGGGGTGCGTTCTGGGTCGATGAGGCCCTGGCTCTCCAGGAAACGAATCTTGGAGATGCTCACGTCGGGGAACTCCTCGAGCAACATACCCAGGACTTCGCCGATCGAAAGATACGGGCGATCCCCCATTCGCTCAACCATCGCCTTTTTCGAAGAACACCATCCGGAACTTGCCGACCTGCAGTTCGTCGCCCTGTGCGAGTGGAGCGGTTTCAATGCGGTCGTGGTTGACGTAGGTGCCGTTCAGTGAGCCGGCATCGCGCACGCGGTAGTCGTCGCCGTTGCGGTGCACTTCGGCATGCCAGCGCGAAACCGTGATGTCGTCGAGAACGATCTCGCAGTCGGCGGTGCGGCCCAGGCGAGTGACGGCAGCCTCGAGCGGAAGTACCGCGCCGGCGTGCGGACCGTTGCGAACCACCAGCGAGGCCGACGCCGTTGGGATTTCACGCACGTTGACAACGATGTCGTCTGCGGGACCGACGGCGTCTTGCAGCGGGTCGACTTTGGCGAACGTGATCGTGTGATCGTCGGAGTGTTCGAGGGTGCCACCGCACGATGAGCAGAAGCCTGAATCGGGCGGGTTCCTGTGCCCGCATTGGTTGCAGAACACGTAGGCCATGGCCGAACCCTACCCTGCGGTGAGCGCCTGATATGCCGCCGCGTCGAGCAGCGCGTCGAGTTCGCCGAGATCGGTGCACTCGATTTCGCATAGCCAGCCGATGCCGTAGGGATCGCTGTTGATCGACTCGGGGGCGTCGCCGAGCGCGTCGTTGATCGCGACCACGGAACCCGAAACGGGTGCGTAAAGGTCGCTAACCGACTTCGTACTCTCGACCTCGCCGAAAACCTCGCCGGCCTTGAGCGTGCGACCGACGTCGGGAACCTGCACGTAGACGATGTCGCCGAGCGCATCCTGGGCGTAGTCGGTGATGCCGACTCGCACCCGGCTGCCGGTGACGGCCACCCACTCATGGTCGCTGGTGTAACGGAGTTGGGGAGGTACTTGCATGTCGGCAACGCTAGCCGCGAGACGAGCGACCGACTCGAACGCTGTCACGGATGGTCGGCACATAGGCGAGGCCCGTGTAATAGCTGAGGGCGAGGCCGGGAATTGCCAGTAACCAGGCCGCCACCAGGAACGCACGGTGGGCGGTGAAGTCGGAGGCGCCGATCATCAAGCCCGGAATCGCGAACATGAGTAGGAAGGTTGCGGTCTTACCCCACCAGGTGACGTCGAAACGCTTCATCTTGAATACGAGTGTCGCGATCGCGATGGTTCCGCCGACGATTACCTCGCGGGCGATTACCAGCCAGAAGAACCACAGTGGCTCGATTCCTTCGATGATGATGCCTGTGATCGCCACGATGAACAGCAGCCGATCGGCTGTCGGGTCGAACATCTTGCCGAACTCACTCGTCTGGTTGAAATGCCGGGCCAGCCAGCCGTCGACCCAGTCGGTGGCGCCGAGCCCGCCGAGCAGAAATGCCGCGCCGGCGACGTTGTCGCGACCGAACAACATCCACAAGAACAGCGGGATGCAGCACAGTCGTGCCAGTGTGAACGCGTTCGGGGCGGTGAGATACTTGTGCGACGACAACTGCGCTGCCGGCGATGCCATAGCTGCCGATGGTACAACCGGCAGCGATCGCGTGCGTACGCTTCGTGGGATGACTGACCCGCAAGCACCTCTCGGCCCACGTGCGCTCGCCGGCCCACGTGCGCTCGCCGGCACGGTGGCCATGATCACCGGCGCCGGCTCCGGTATGGGTGCCGAGTTTGCCCGGCGCCTCGCAGCCGATGGGGCCACGGTGGTGATCAACGACGTCAATCCGACCGCGGCAGCAGTCGTTGCCGCCGAGGTCGGCGGCGACACGGCGATCTTCGACGTGTCGGATTCGGGCGCATTCGATGCCGAGGTCGACAAAGCCGTCACCCGTTTCGGCCGACTCGACATCCTGATCAACAACGCCGGGTTCGCTCCACCGATGGACGACGAGCGCGTTCAGCGCGCCGTTGCCAATCAGATGCTTCGCATGGAAGGCCGGATGAGTGACCTGATTCCTCCCGACCACACGGTTGACCTCAGCGATCACGATTGGGATCGGATGCTGAAGGTGCACTTATACGGGACCTTCTATGGCACGCGGGCGGCATTGCGGCACATGACTCCGGCGCGCAGTGGAGCAATCGTCAACGTGTCGTCGATTCTCGGTTTGCGGCCGATGGCCGGACCGTTGCATTACGCAACCGCCAAGGCGGGAATCATCGCGCTGACGAAGTCGGTGGGACAGGAGGTCGCCGCGTTCGGCGTGCGGGTGAATGCCGTGTGCCCCGGCTGGATCGACACTCCCCTGTTGGCGCCGATGGACCCGACGATCATGGCTGCGCTGGTGATGGCGATTCCGAGCGGGCGCATGGGTCAACCACAAGAAGTTGCGCAACTCGTGCGATTTCTTGCGGGACCGGAGAGCAGCTATTGCAACGGGGAAATCTTCTCCATCTCCGCAGGGTTGTCCTGATGTCGACGATCTTCACACGTATCATCCGCGGCGAGATTCCCGGCACGTTCGTCCACCGCGATGATCAGTGCGTTGTGTTTCTGTCCGTCAATCCGCTGGCGCAAGGACACGCGCTGGTGGTGCCGATCGCCGAGGTCGATCATTGGGTCGATCTGCCCACCGACCTGGCCGCGCATCTGTTTGCGGTCGCGCACCGCATTGGGCGGGCGCAACGCGCAGCTTTCCAGTGCGAGCGCGTCGGGTTGATCATCGCCGGTTATGAGGTGCCGCACACGCACATTCACGTCGTTCCCACTACGCACATGGGCCAGCTTGATTTCGCGACGGCTGCCACCAGCGTCGACCGGGACGAGCTGGCGGCCGTCGCCGACGCGATTCGCCAGGCCCTGTTGATCTGAAACGCCCTGTTGATCTGAGGACTACAGGGCTGCCGGCTCGATCAGCTCGGGCCCATTATTGCGCACATTGTTGACGGCCGTATCGACGGCATGCATCGTCAGCACGTCTACCGGAGCTGGAACAAGTAGGCGCGCAAGGTCGGCGGTGTCGTGATAGGTGGGATCGAGCCACTGCTGCCAATCCGTTGCCTTGAGGATGACGGGCATGCGGTCGTGGACCGGCGCCATCGTCGTGTTGGCCGAGGTGGTGATCACCGTGCAACTATGCAGCCAAGGCGCCTCCGGACCAGCTGCCCTGTCTCGCCACGCTGCCCAAAGACCGGCGACGGCCAAAGGCGAGCCGTCGGCTCGGTGGATGAACATTGGTGTCTTCGCTGGCTTACCCGCTTTCGTCAGCGGCCCACCCGCCTGGCCCTGTTGCCATTCGTAGAAGCCATCCATCGGAATGAGCAACCGGTGCTTCTTGAAGAGGCCTTTGAAGGCAGGCTTCTCGGCAATCGTCTCCGCACGCGCGTTGATCATCCTGCTGCCGATCTTGATGTCCTTCGCCCAGCTCGGCACCAGCCCCCAGTGGAAGCTGCGCAACGCGCGCTCGCCGTCGGAATCGGCGACCACGGCATAGACGTCGTGCGTGGGTGCAACATTGAAGTTCACCGGCAGCGCCTCGCTCTCGAAGGAGGCGCCGAAGAACTTCGAGATCGCATCGGCGGAACTGGATGAGACGAACCGACCGCACATGACTTCGAAGATAGGCGCCGGCGGCGAATAATCCTCAAGGTCGCCAACGGTGGTGCCGAACTACGACCTATGCGACGGACGAGTGAGCGGCCGGATGGGTTCACGCTGGTCGAACTGTTGATTGTGATCGTGATCCTCGGCATCCTTGCCGCGGTCACCGTGTTCGCCGTGCGCGGCATCACCGATCAGGGCGACGAGAGCGCATGCGCCGTCGACCGCCAGACGGTGGAGGATGCCGAGGAAGCCCACTACGGATTGCACGGCGAGTATGCGCCGGAAGCCGATCTGGTCGCGACGCAACTGTTACGCACCGTCTCCATCAACCACGACGTCACCGTCGACGGCGGCGGCGGGGGTTACACGATCACTCCGGTGGCGGCCTGCGCCGGAGGCTCGGCGACGACAACGACCGTCGCCGGTTCGGGCGGTCCGACCTCGCTGACGTGGGCGGGTTTCCCGGCCGAAAGCTACGGCTCGGGACCGCTGACCTTCGTGATGGCCGGCGCCGGATCGCTGTTTCCGTTCGGCAACTCGGCCACCGAGTACGAATGGACCTACGTGCTGCTTGATCCTGCCCCAACGGGCTACCGCATCATCCGCGTCGACACCGCGTCCGCAGGCGACAACTTGACCATTGACCAGATGGACGCCCTGCTGACGGCGCCGATGGCGGGCTTCGTTTGGCACTTCAGCCCGGTCGGATCGGTGATGGAGAACGACGGCGTGACCGTGAACAGCAGCTTCAATGCTTACATCGCCGCTAACGCCGTGGGCCCACGTTGCACGGCTTCGTTGTCACCCGGCAGCGATCTCGCCTACTGCATCAGCGTGTTCACGGGCTGAGCAATCCACTACGTCGGGCTGGCGGGATTCGAACCCGCGGCCTCTTGTCCCCCAGACAAGCACGCTAACCAAGCTGCGCCACAGCCCGTTTACTTCCGTGATGCGTCGGCGAGCCTACCGACTACAGAAACAGGTACACCACCCTGTAGCCGAGATAGAGAGCGAGCATCACCATCAGCAAACGGAAGTGCCACGGCGCCTTCATGTCAGCCTCGTTGCCGTCGCCCGCGGCCAACTGGTGCAGGTTGATGTTTCGTGCCGTGATCGGTCGACCCGTGCGCGACTGTTGTGCCGCCGGTTGATTACCGCACTTCGGACAGCTGCCGTCATCGTTCATCGCCGAGGGAGTCCAGTACTTCGCGCAGTCTTCGCACCAGGGCATGGCGCTACTCGCTACGTTTGCGTACGCGCAGTTTGATCGGCGTCGATCCGAATCCGAAGGCCTCCCGAATACTGCGTTCCAGGTAGCGCAGATAGGTGGCCGGCAGCTCGCGGTTCACGAACAAAGTGAACGTCGGTGGATCAGTGGCGCCTTGCAGCGCGTACAACACGCGCAGCCCGTGGCCGGCTGGTTGGCGCTGTTGGGCGTCGGAGATGACCCGATTCACGTCGCGCGTAGGCACGCGGCGGTGGTATTGCTCGATTGCGTTCTGCAGCACTGGGCGCAGCTTGTTGACACCCTTGCCCGTGAGCGCTGAGATCTTGAGGATCGGCGCATCCCCGACGAAGTAGAGCTGGCGCTGCACTTCTGCGGTCACCTGCAGTCGTCGTTCGGCATCATCGACCAGCTCCCACTTATTGAGCATCACCACGATCGGGCAACCGGCGGCATCGACGCGTTCGGCGAGTCGTTGGTCCTGATTGGTTACGCCTTCGGTGGCGTCGATCACCAACAGCGCGATGTCGCTGCCATCGATCGCCCGCAGCGCCCGCACCATCGAGTAGTACTCCGCCGAATCGTCGATGCGGCTGCGGCGTCGCATGCCCGCCGTATCGACGAACACGACCGGTCCTTCGGGGGTCTCGACGAGCGTGTCGATCGCGTCGCGAGTGGTGCCGGGCATGTCGTGCACCACCGAGCGAGTCGCACCTACCAGCCGATTGAACAGTGTGCTCTTGCCCACGTTCGGTCGCCCAACGATCGCGACGCGCGGCGGTGCGACATCTTGCGGGTTCCACAGTGGTTGCGTCACAGCGTGATCGCCATCGGCGACCGGTGGTTCCGCGTCAGACAGATCGTTGCCGGGTGGGAACAACGCGACCACCTCGTCGAGCAGGTCGCCGGCCCGGCGGCCGTGCAACGCGCTCACGGGAATCGGGTCGCCCATTCCGAGGGACATGAACTCCCAACGGTCGTTCTCGCGCCGGTCATTGTCGGCCTTGTTGGCGACGACAAGAACGGGTGCGCTGACCCTGCGCAGCCAGTTCGCCAGCGACTGGTCGTCGTCGGTCAGGCCAACTGCGGCATCCACGAGGAACAGCACGACGTCGGCATGATTGACCGCGGCCTCGACTTGGCGACTGACCTTCGCGTCGAGGACCGACCCGCCGTCGGGTAGCCAACCGCCGGTATCGACGAGAGTGAAGCGGTTACCAAGCCACTCGGCTTCGGTCTCCTTGCGGTCGCGTGTGACGCCCGGGCGGTCTTCGACGATCGCTACCTGCTCGCCGACAATCCTGTTGAAGAGTGTGCTCTTGCCGACGTTGGGGCGGCCGACCACTACAACCGTCGGCAGGCTCATGAGACCGACTCCAACGGCCGAGCAGTGTGGGTCGTGCCCAGTAGCGCTGTGCGCAGCGCAATACCATCAGTAGGGACCACTTCGACAGTGCGCGGCAGATCGTCGATCGTCGTGCCATCCAGAAATCGACCCTCGCTGAGGCACACGTCGGGCAACAGGTAGCGATGTCCGGCAGGCTCGGCGGCGAGCGCGCGAGCGACATCGGCACCGACCATCAGACCCGTGACCGCAGTGTTGCCGCCGAAGAAGTCGTTGCGAACGGGAACAACCCGCACGTCGGTGCGACCGAGAGTTCGCACCAGGGGTTCGATGACGCGGGCGCCGAACTCGCCGGTGAGAACAGCGATCGGGGCGTCGCCACGGGGGCCGACCTGAACGTTGATCGCCGCGTCGCCGCCCGTGCGCAGACCGGTATCGCCCGCCGGGTTACGCGGCGCTCGATACCCAGATGCAGGCGCACCGTCGACTGCTGCGAAGAATCCGCTGGTGGTTCCGGTAGCGGTGGCAAGGGCACCGCTGAACTCCAACTCGAAAGTGCGTGCCATCCCGATGCCGTCCTCGTGCATCGCAAACCCCTCGTACGTCGCGGCCTCGGGGAACGCTATGTCAGCCATCAGGTAGTACTCGTCGGCGGCGAACACCATCCGCCGACCGACCGAGCGCAGGAAGATCGCTTGCCACTGCTCAACGGCTTGCACGATCGCTTGCGCTTCTTCAGCCGTGTGCTCGCGTAACGACGGCTCGGTATTGAACCTGCTGAGTCCGAGTGGCACGACGGCAACGGACTCGAGCTCGGGGTACTCATCGAGTATCCCCGCCATGGTTCGTTCGAACGTCGCCCCATCGTTCACGCCGGGGCAAAGCACGACTTGGCCACGCACGGCGATGCCGTGGTCGAGCAGGGCACGCAACCAGCGCAGACTCATCGCACCCCGCTCGTTCTTCAGCATGCGGCTGCGCGCCTCTGGGTCGGTTGCATGGATGCTCACGTGCAAGGGTGAAAGCCGCTCGCTGATGACGCGCTCGAGATCGGCTTCGGTGAACCGAGTGAGAGTGGTGAAGTTCCCGTAAAGGAAGCTCAACCGATAGTCGTCGTCTTTGAGGTACAGACTCTTACGCAACCCTTTGGGCAATTGGTAGATGAAGCAGAACTCGCAGTGGTTGTCGCAGGTGCGCACGCGGTCGA
>JACQZX010000153.1 GCA_016213665.1 Actinomycetota bacterium
ACTGAAGACAACCTGACCGCGTATCTGCTCGGTGCGGCCGAACGCAACGGCGTTGAGATCATCGACGATGTCGACGTGGTAAACGTCGTCGATGCTCATCTCGCCTATTTCGACGCCATCGGCGCGGTAGGTCCGCGTGCGACCAGATAGCCTCGCCCGTCATGCTGGGCCGACTTCGACGACCGGCCGTGGTGGCAACGCGAGTTGCCATTCATCGGTTGTTGAGCACCTTGGAAGGTCAGCAGATCTGCTTCTTCTCAACTCCCGGAAACGCGGGCGATGCCCTCATCAACGCTGGAACTCTGGCGGCCTTCAATCGGGCCGGGGTGCGCTGGGAGTCGGTACAACCCGGTGACCACGTGCAGGGTCGCACGCTACTCATCGGCGGTGGCGGCAATCTGACGCCTAACTACAACCACGTTGAACTGGCGATGGCGACTTTTGTCGAGAGCAACCCTCGAAAGATAGTCATTTTGCCGCATGGAATTCGTGGCCAAGAGCGCGTGCTGAAATTGCTCCGATCGCAAGATCTCGTGGTTTGCCGAGACCGAATCGGCTTCGAACATTGCCGCACCAGCACGCACGCTGAGGTGGCGCTTGCCCACGACATGGCCTTTCATCTTGATGTCAGAAAGTTCCTTGAGGGTGAAGTGCTGGCGGTGGTAGCTCGTCCGTTTCTCGTGGAGCGACTTGCAGCGTGTGGCTGGAAACTCAGTCAGTTCAACGAACGCCGGACGATGTTCTTCATGAGAACTGACGGTGAGTGTGTCACGGGCTCCGCGCCGACCGACATCGATATTTCCGATCAGCTAATAGACGGGGATGTCAACAGGCTGTCGGCAATCTCGGCCTGGGGCCTGCTCGAGTGCGTTCGGAGGAGCCGCCAGATTGTGACGGACCGCCTTCATGTTGCTGTAGCCGCCGCACTTCTGGGTACACCGACGGAGCTCTTGCCTAACAGCTACGACAAGAACCGCAGCGTGTTCGATCATAGTCTTCGGCGCTTCCGCCACATCAGGTTTGCGGAGTCGAGGGTTGACGCCGCATGAGAGACAATCGGGTCACCGTCGTCATCAATACGCTCAATCGTCGCGACCATCTCCGTCGAACACTTGTCGCGTTACTTCAACAGACGCAATCCGCCTTCGAAGTCGTAGTCGTCAATGGACCGTCTACCGACGGCACGGCTGAGTTGCTCGACCAGTTCGCCCTTCGCGTCCGTCAGTTCACGTGCGACGAGGCCAACCTCGGCCGCTCCCGAAACATAGGTGTCCGGCAGGCAGCTGGCGATCTCGTCGCCTTCATCGACGACGACGCCATCCCACCCCCCGATTGGCTCGAGCTACTCGTCCCTTGTTTCGACGACGAGCATGTAGGTGCTGTTGGTGGGCCTGTGTTCGACGTACCTCTCGGCCGGATCGACTGGAACATCTGTACCTCTACCAGGCTCGGCGCTGTGAACACGAACAGTCCTGCTCCGATCAGCATGTATACGAGAGCCGGGTCTGACCCGTTCCCTTACCTCGCCGGCTGCAACATGGCGTTCCGTCGCAGTGCGCTGCAAGAGGTCGGCGGGTTCAACTCCATGCTGTCATACGGCTACGACGACGTCGACGTGTGCTGTCGGATAAACGATGCGGGACATCGCATTGAGTACGTCGAGGGCGCTGTGGTCCACCATGATCGTGCCGCGAGCGCAATTCGTGATGAACAGTTCGTCATTACCGATCCCTACGTACTGCTTCGCTCGCGGGTGGTGTTCGCGATGCAGTCTGCGTCGTCCACTCATTCGCGGACAGCGATTGCGCTTTGCACCAGGGATTGGGCACGGGAGTGGGGGTCGTACTCCTTCATGCACGTAGAGTCAGGAAACTTCTCGCTCGCGGAACACGAGTGGTTTGTTGCCCGCGCCGCGGCGGGCGTAGCCGAGGGTATTGAGTGGGGGCGGGAACATCGTCCGTTCACATTCATCGGTCCACCGCCCGTCGGCGAGTTCCGGCCATATCGTGATGCGATGATTGCCCGCTGAAATGCCAAGAGTATGACCGCTCCGTTTGGATATCTTCTCGATCGCATAAGCGAGGCGAAATTCGACGTCATTCCGTTTCCTCACCTCTATCTAACCGACTTTCTGGCCGAGTCCGACTTCGATGCGATTGTCAACTCCAGCGACATCACACTCCCAATCGCCGCCGGCTTCGACGAACTGTTGCTGTTCTTGGAGAGGGCTGGATACCAATCAATGCCCTGGCCGGGATGCACGCAATCGAAAGCTGAGTACCTCTTGTGGCTGGAGGAATCGGTGAGGCCGCAAGCCATCAAACCGACCTGCGACGGACAAGGAATGGCGTTTCAGCTGAGTGAGCCGAGTTCTGCGCTGGTGCGATCGCTCGCTGAGTTTTTTCGTTCGGCGGAATTCGAGATGTTGGTGCGCGAGAAGTTTCACATCACCCACCCAACTGCAGCGCAGCCAGGCCTCCACAAGTACCTACATGGCTATGAGATCAGTCCTCACCCCGATATGCGCCGCAAAGCATTGACGTGGATGCTGAACGTCAATCCGGCTGCTGAGTCAGAGTCCCTCGACTACCACACCCATTACATGACGCTCCGACGCGAACGTTCGTTCATAGCCAAGATCTGGCAAGACAATTCGAACATTGACACGTGTTGGCTTCCGTGGAGTTGGTGCGAGACGATCAAGCAACACACCCACAACAACAGCATCTCGATCTTCGCGCCCCGCTGGGACTCGATGCACGCAGTCAAGACTCGGTACGATCACTTGAGCACCCAGCGAACGCAGTTCTATGGCAATCTCTGGTACGAGGAGGGTCAGCCGCAGTTACTTGGGCGCACACCAGAGTTCACTGACTACGACTTCATCGGTGGTTTTCAGAACGGCCCCCGTGCGGCTGATTGATGACGTTCGCCGTCGCCGCGGCCGCGAAGTCATCCCGATAACGGTGGTCGTTCCCACCCTCAACCGTCGTGACCGTCTGGAGGAAACCCTCGACGCGTTGCGACGACAGACGTACCCTCTTTTCGAGGTTGTGGTCGTCAACGGACCGTCGACTGACGGGACCGCCGAGATGGTCAAGGGGTTCGCTAGCCGTGCGCGGGTGTTGACATGCCCCGAGGCGTCGGCCACGGTCTCCCGAAATATCGGCGTTCAAAATGGTGCCGGTGACATAATTGCCTTGATCGATGACGATGCGATCCCCAGGCCAGACTGGCTCGAGCAACTAGCCGCACCATTCGGCGACGAGCGCGTCGGTGCAGTCGGTGGACCTGTCTTCGACGTCCCACTCGATCGCGTCGAGTGGAAGGTCTGCACGTCGACCAGACTCGGCGTCGTAGACACAGACAGCCCAGGACCGATCGGGCGCTATCAGGGTGTTGGCTCCGATCCCTTTGCCTACTTCGCCGGATGCAACATGGCGCTTCGCCGTAGTGTGGTTCACGAGGTCGGTGGGTTCAATGCGGCGATGCCATATGTCTACGACGATGCCGAGTTCTGCTGCCGGTTGCATGATGCTGGATATCGCGTCGAATACGTCGAAAGCGCACTTGTGCGTCACTACCGAGCGGTCAGTGCGATGCGGGACGGGCAACAAATCATCACCGACCCTTACACGTTGGCCTTAGGTCGGATCGTGTTCGCCTCCCATTGCCAGAGTTCACCAGACAAGCGTGAGGAGGTGTTTCGCCTGGCTGGTCAATGGGAGCAAGAATGGGTGGCGCATGCATCAGCGCATGTCGCGTCGGGAAGGTTCTCACGGAAGGACTACCACCGATTCGTGGAGCGTGCCGCCTTAGGCACAGCAGAGGGAGTTACGCGCGGGCGAAGACCGCGCCCATTCACCACCATCGGGCCGCCGCCACTAGCGGAGTTTCGTCAGTACCGCTGATCAGGCGCGTCTGGTGGTGATGCGGTTGATCAGCGGTTCGGCCTTGCGAACTTGCAACCGTGGGCCCAGCGGCGAATAGAGCAGGATGCAATAGACGGCGCGTACACCGTCGCGCCAGCCGATCTTCTTGCCTTCGGCATAGGTGCGCCCGGCGTAGGTGATTCCCACCTCGTAGATGCGCCAACCGCCGCGGGCGACCTTGGCCGTGATCTCGGGTTCGATGCCGAAACGATCCTCTTCCAGCACGAACGATGCCAGCACTTCGCGACGGAACACCTTGTAGCAAGTCTCCATGTCGGTGAGGTTGATGTTCGTGAACACGTTTGACATCGTCGTAAGGAACCGGTTGCCGACCGAGTGCCAGTAGTAGACAACTCGATGGCTGCCCCCACCCGAGAAGCGCGAACCGAACACGACATCGGCGGCACCGCGCAGCAGCGGTTCCAACAGGGATGCGTAATCGGCGGGGTCGTATTCGAGGTCGGCATCTTGAACTATCACGTAAGGCGACTTGGCTTCCGAGAACCCTCGCCGCAACGCGGCGCCCTTGCCTTGATTGTGCGGTTGGCTGAGCAGTCGGACCCGCCTGTCGGAAACAGCGCCCACGATCTCGGCAGTGGTGTCGGTGGAGGCGTCGTCGACGACGATCACCTCGGCGGTATACGGAGACGCAAGCACCCGACGAATGATCTCATCGATCGTCGCCTGCTCGTTGAACGCAGGAATGACGACACTGAGGCAGGGCTGCGGCGGTGGTTCAGGCGTCGACACGGTGTTGAAAGCTATCTGCCGCTCACGATGGTGACTCACCTGCTGGCCGGTCTTCAGCGGCCACCTCGGCGCGCCTGCGCTCCGGCCACGACCACAATCCGCCGATAGCGAGCAACCCCAACACCATCACGGCCATCGACGGCCATAGCCACGATGGTGCGTAACGCAACACGATGTCATGTTGACCCGCGGGGACGACGACTCCGGCCCAGATTCCGTCAACGGCTATCACCCTCTGTTCGTGACCGTCGACCGTGACGGTCCAGCCCTCGTCGAACTGTTCGTGCAGCGCGACAACCGCCTGTCGAGACGCGGTGACAGCGACCTCGCGATGCCCCGAGTAGTCGGAGGTGGTGACGTATCCGTCGGCCACGCAAGAGCCACTGCACGACACGACCGCCGAAGTGTCCTCGACGAGACCTATTTCGTCGAGCCCGCCGCTGTCGAGACGTAGCCGATTTCCCGCGTCCTCCGGTGTTGCGACCTGCTCGGTGTTGTACCAAACGATGGCGTCGCCTCTCCACAGCGTGTTCTCGTAGATCTCGAAGCGCCCTTCGATCGGTTCGTACTTCCAACCGGGTAGCGCTACGTCTGCGGGCCCCCGCACCGGATCCCACATCACGTGGTGCACCCCTAACCGGGCCATAGCGTCCTGCTCGAGCACCAACGGCACCTGCGCACGAAACGTGAAATCGTTGATCGTGGGAATGATCTGCAGCAGTCCGGCATGCCAACGGCGGCTGATGGCTGAGCCGCCGTCGTAACCGTCGATCGATCGCACACCGACTATCGAGTTGGCGTTTGGCCGCATCGCCTGCACCAGGTAGTAAGGGTCGAAACCCTCGTTGGTCATCGCCAGTGTGAGGCCGGGTTGCTGCGCGAGCCACTGCTCCTGTGGTCCCACCAGTTCGTTGGTGGACGTGATCACCGAACCGTTCCAGTGAGTGAACCAGTTGATCGGCACTGCAAGCTCAAACACTGCGAGCGCTGTCAGCAACGCGGCCGCAGCCAGCCGGGTCTGGCGGTGAGCGATCACCGCGAGCACCACAACCAGTGCGCCGATCGAGCCCCACAGCAAGTTGTTGGCAGCCCCTCCATCTTGAATTCCGAACACGGTGACCAATGCCAGTCCTGCACCGGCGGCGGCGACGGTGATGCCCTCGACCGGCGCCGGCCGTGCGCGCAGCCTGTCGATCCCGAAGCCGGCGAGCACGATCAACGCCATCACCAATACCCAGTTCCAGCGCGCGGACACCCGCGGTTCGTCGAACCCGGGTAAGAACGCGCGGGCGAAACGCAGCGTCGGCGAGCGCAAGCCGAGTGACAACGATGCCGCGAAACCTCCGATCGACAACAAGCCGATTAGCGACCAGCGGCGCGTTCGTATCACGGTAACTGCGCCGATGATGCTGAGCGCGGTTACTGCTGCGCCGGCGTAGGTGATGCGTTCGCCTTGACCGAGTAGCACGTTCAAACCCGACATCGGCTCGCCGAGCAGCAGCCTCGGAAAGTCACGTAGTGGCATCACGTACAGCGGTGGGCGCAGCGCCGCGGCGTCGCGGCCCTGGTCGGCGGCGGCCGCGACGCCGGCGCGAACGGCCATAATCAGTGGCGTCGCCGTAACACCTGCCAATGCGGCGGCCAGGGCGAGGTGCCCGCTTCGTCGCCACTGCTTGTTTTCGATCAGCAAGCCGACGGCCCACGTAACGAGCAGCGTGGCGGTCATCAGGATCATCTGCGGGTGACCGCCGATGGCGATCAGCCAGATCACGGCCGCCAGAGCCGCGGTGGCCCGCCGCGGACGTTCGGAGGTGATCACGGCATGAATTGCGATCGCTGCCCACGGCATCCAGGCCAGTGGTGGCAGGTGTGAGACAAGTGTCGATCGAATGAGCATTGTCCCCGACCACATCGCGGCGACGGCCATCGCTGCCGGTGCTGGCCGCGCCAGACCGAGCACGCGTCCGAGGACATAAAAGCCGACACCGAAGATGAGCATGTGCACTGCAAGTTCCACGTCGGTGCCGAGCAGATCGGGGAAGGGTGCCGCCAGCCAATGCAGCGGATAGAACGCGGCTGTGAACGGGTTGCCGAAGTGTGGGGTGCCGCCGAAAGATGTCGTCGACCACAGGGCGACGCGTCCATCGCGCCACGCGTCGAGCGTGATCTGCTGCGCGGGAGTCGAGTACGTGACATCGTCGAAGCCGACATCGGATCGCAGGATACGGGCGGCAACGTAGCCCCACGCGGCGATCACCACGCCGAGGTCGAGCACGACAAGACGGGTGATCGAACGTCTGAGCCTGTCGAAGCGTGCCGAATTCACCGGCGAACGTTACCCCGAGGGTGCCGCGGCAGGGGAACCGCTCATAGGCTCAGTGGAATGCGCCACCGCGCCTCGCAGGAAGCAGCCGACGACAATCTGTTGGCGACGCTTTCGTCGCTCGAGAGTGCCGTCAACTACCGCGACTGGATCCTCCGGCTCACCCATCCGTACCTCGCCGCACCGGTATTGGAAGTGGGTGCCGGTCGCGGCACGTTCAGCACTTTCCTCGCCCAGGCAGGTTCGGTGACTGCAATCGAACCCAGCGAGCGTTTGGCCGAGTTGTTGAAGTCGGCCGTAAGCGCGCACGCTGACGTGACAGTCGTTGTCGGCGAGTTGGCCGACGTTCCCGCCACACCCACTCACGGCTCGGCCGTCATGTTCAACGTGCTCGAACACATCGAGGACGATGGCCAGGCGCTGCGCCAGATCCATGAACGGCTACTACCCGGCTCTCACCTCGTCATTTGGGTGCCTGCATTTCAACTGCTGTACAGCGACTTCGATCGACAGGTTGGTCACCATCGTCGGTATCGCGTGCGTGGCTTAAAGGCCTTGGCCGAAAGTTCCGGCTTCACAGTTGTTCGCGCACGTTACGCCAACGCGCCGGGGTGGTTGAGTTGGCTGGTCTTCTGCCGCATCTTGCGCGCGAACCCGGTCGACGGTGTGTTGACCCGCGTCTTCGATCGCTTCTTGGTGCCGATCATCAGCCGCGTGGAACGAGTTGTACGACCGCCATTCGGACAGTCTGTGTTCCTAGTTGCTCGCAAGAACTAGATCATCATGTTGAGCTGCCCAAGTACTCGCTGAGCCAGCTCGCTGTCGCCGGCGACGGTGGCCAACACGCGATCGTGCGTCCGTCGCCCGGCCGCGAGCACAACGAACGCCTCTGTGCTCAAACCGATTGTCGCCAGTGGCGCAGAGGTTGATGCTGCGACGAGCGCGGCGCGTCCATTCTGCACTTCGCAGAAGAGATGACGATCGACGCCACCGGTGATGTCGATCGCCACCGCGCCACCTTCGGGCGTCCCCGCGCGTTTGCCGACCACGATCGGAAGGGTGCGTATCAAGCGGTCGACGGTCAGTTCGGCGGCGGGACCGGCGAGGTTGCCGGGGCGATCGGTGGCCCGGCGCATGTCTTGTTCATGAAGCCAGCAGTCGAGGACTCGGATGTGCAGAAAGTCGGCAAGGGTTCCAGGTCCGGTCGGCGTCATTGCCGGTTGCTGGAAGTAGTCGTCGTCGGCGGTACGCAGCGTTGCCAATCGGGTATCCACAAGTTGATTCCACTCCTGGAGAACCTCGCTACCGGTCAACGAGCGGCGAGAGTCGACCTCGTTCTCGTTCATCTCGCCGATCGGGTTACGGACGTACTCCGTCGCAGCGGCCCGATGCGAGGTCGTGGCCAAGCCCTGCAGCATCCGCTCGATGCCGATCAGGTGCGAAAGGTTGTCCTGCACCGACCACCCGGGCAGGTCGGTGGCTGTTTTCCATTGCGTCTCGGAGAATCCGGATGCGAGTTCGCTGATCGACCGCCAGCACTGCTCGAGCGTATCGATCGTTTCGGTAGGGATCACTCAGCGAGTTTGCCACTCCGCGACTAGGGTCACGCGCCTTGAACGGCAGCTTCGACTCGGGTGGCCTCCGGCTCGCGCGACACCTGGCACGACCGGCAGGCAAGTCCGCCCCGACATCGGGCTTGATTCTCTGCCACGGCTTTCCCATCGGTCCCCTCGACGCCCGGCAGAGTGGCGGAACCTTCCCGGAACTGATCGACCGCGTCGCGAGCGAGCTCGGTTGGGTGGGGATGACGTTCACGTTCCGCGGCTGCGGCACCAGCGAGGGCGACTTCTCGTTGCAGGGTTGGGTCGACGATCTGCGTGCCGCCATCGACCATCTCGACGAGCAGTGTCACCCGACGGGCATTTGGCTGCTGGGTACCAACACCGGCGGTTCGATAGCGACGTGCGTGGCCGCCGACGACCCGCGAGTACGCGGAGCAGCGTTGTTGAGTCCGCGCGCCGATTTCGATGATTGGGCGGAGCAGCCGCGACGTTTTCTGGAGCATGCCCGCGAAATCGGGGCGGTGCGCACTCCCGGGTTTCCAATCAGCTTTGATGAGTGGGCGCGCGAGCTCCGTCGCTTCCGGCC
>JACQZX010000154.1 GCA_016213665.1 Actinomycetota bacterium
AGCCCGGGCAGAGGATCGCTGACCGCGACCGAGGTCAATGTGACGTTGCCGGTGTTGGTCACCAAGAAGCTGTAGTTCACCGTCTGCCCCGCAGCAGTCACGGTGGTCGGTGAAGCGCTCTTGACGACATTGATCGCAGGGTTGGCTGTCGCGTTGACCGTTGCCGAGTCGCTGTCTTGCACGGGACCACCCACTGGTGGTGTGCCCGCGGCGGTGGCGGTATTGGCGATCGACCCGGCGTTCATGTCGGCCAATGTCACCGTGTAGCTGGCGGTGCAGGTGGTTGCTGCTGAGGGTGCCAGCGTTGTCTGTGGGCAGGTGACGGCGGAGAGCCCGGGAAGTGGATCGCTGACCGCGACCGAGGTCAATGTGACGTTGCCGGTGTTGGTCACCAAGAAGCTGTAGTTCACAGTCTGACCAGCAGCAGTCACCGTCGCCGGCAGCGCCGACTTGGCAATGTTGATTGCCGGTGCCGGCGGTGTGGGCGGCGGGATGCAGGCGGTGTTGTCGTTGGGTGTTGCATCGCCTGACGCCAGGTCGATGGAGTTGTAGAGCCCGGTTCCTGGTCCGGCGCAGGCAGACGCCGGCGTGTAACTGGCGAACGTGAAGGTCACGGTGACAGTGAAAGTGTGGATGGTGTTGGCTGCGATCGCAGACGCGGCCGGGGCAAGCGTGTACGGCCCGCTACCACCGGCTGCTCCACCCGCTGGCGCTCCGGGGCCGCTGGTTGCCCACGTGGCGCCGGAGATGACGAGGTTGGGATCGAACGCGGGCGTGTCGACGAGTGGGCCGTAGGTGGTTGGGGCGATGCCACCGTTGGTGACGGTCACGGTGTACGACGCGGTGTAAGCACCGGCCGCGTCGGGGCCGACGACGGCACCACCGATCTTGGCGGCATGCACGTCGGCGAGTCCGGTATTGGTGTAAGTGCACACGATGTTGGCGCCGTCGTCGGCGGCCGCAATCGTGAGGCCGTTGGATGGTGTCGGGTCGCTCGCACCGGTGCAGCTGAGCACGGTCGAGTAGTTGGCCTGGCTGCCGATGTTGAAGGTCTCCGTCAGGGCGAGCGTCTCGCCGGCGTAAACAGTGACTGGCGTTCCATTGTCGACCTCGTTGGTGGTGTCTGCAATGGCCACCAGACCGGGGTTGTTGGTGCCGCCCGTCGAGGCCAGCGTCACCTGATTGCCGACCTCGCCGTTGATCCACCGCTTGTCGAGCTGCACTTGTGCGCTCATGCGGGTGTTGGTGAAGGTACAGATCAGGTCGGCACCGCCGACAACGGCACTGGGGTCGATGGTCAATTCGCCGCCGAGCAAATTCGTGGAGACGGGTGTGCTGCTCTCGTCGACACAGATCGCCGAAGTAAGTGTGTAATTGGTCAGGATGGTTTCGGTGATGCTCGTCGGCGCGTTCAGCGCGGTGAGTGTGTACACCGCCGAGCTGGCCGGGTTGGCCACACCGGTGTCGAGCGTGAGGTTGGCCGGCAGACCGTTGGTGCCACCACTGAAGTCGAACGTGTCGGTGCCACCGATGGATTCCTTACGGATGACGACGGTGGGCAATTTCTCGTTGGTGAACCGGCACGAGACTTCGTCTCCGGGGGCGGCCGTGAAGGTCACCGAAGCGGACGGCAGATCGGGGGTGCCGAACGGGGCGCCGGAACCGTCGGTGCACGCGATGCCGGTGAGGATCCACCCCACCGGTGGCGCGTCCTCGGTGATGGTAACGGTGCGCGTGAGGTTGACGAGATCGAAGGGCACGGCGAACGCGGCCGAACCGGAGCCGCTCGTTGTCGTGATCGACGGTGTCGGATCGGGAGTGTTGCCGGTTCCGGCGGTGGTGTAGGTGAAGGTGTCATCGCCACCGACGGTGTTCTTGATGATCGCGACGTTGGCGTCTTTGACGTTGGTATAGGTGCACGCGAAGTCGGCACCAGCAGCCAAGTTGACGGTCAGCAGACCGGTGGTCGGCGAGGTCGTGAAGGTAGTTCCGGGGGCACCACCGGCAAGATTGGTGCAGGTAATGTCGGCGAGGCGGAAACTGCCGGCGATGCCGGACTCGGTAACCGTGAAAGTACCGGGGGCGAGGTCGGGGAACGACAGCGAGTCGGATGCGATCGCGGTCGGGTTGAGCGTGAACGTGGGGGGCAGCCCACCGGTCGTGGTGTAGTCGAACGCGCCACCACCGCCGACGGCGGTCTTGGTGATCGTCAGTCGCGCCAACTTCGTGTTGGTGAACGAGCAGGTGATCACCGATCCGGCGCGCACGTTGCCCGCCGCGATGGTGATGGCAGTCGCGCCGACCGTGCCGAAGCTCGCCGGGTTACCGGTGACGGCCATGTTGGCATCAGTGCAAGATGCGGTGTCGAAACGCCACCCGACCGGGACTGTCTCGGTCACCGTCACCGCCGTGCCGACGGCCGTGGCCGTGAACGTCGGCGATGTCGCCGGGGTACCGGCGACGGTTGTCGTCACGGTCGTCGAAGCAGCCGACAGGTTGGTCATCGTGTAATCGAACGCGCCGACCCCACCGACGGTGGTCTTGGCAATCGCGACGGTTGCCGGCCGAGGGGTGTTCGTGAACGTGCAGGTGATGTTGTCGAGCCCGGTTGGAGTGAGATTGAAACTTGTTCCTGCGCCGGAAGGCAGAACAGTCGTCGAGGTCGCGTTGCTGTTCGTGCATGAGATGAAGTTGCTGTACTGGCCGATCGTGCTCGGGCCGGCGGCCATGGATTCGCTCAGTGTGTAAACACCACCGGCGCCCGCCAACTGCACGCCCGTCGAGACCGATAGACCGGCCCCAGCGGTGGTCGCCGACGCGACCGTGCCCGCGCCGTTGGCGATGCGCACCGTGAACTGATCAGAGGAGTTGACTCGGGCCACGATGGTTTTGTTCAACGTCAACCGCGGATGACGAATCGTGGTGAATGCCGTCGCTGAGTCGTTGCTATCACCTGTGCGCGGGTCCGAAACCGTCGCCGTGTTCGACACGATCGTTCCGTCAGCGGCGCCGGCGGTGACGACCTGGGTAAAGGTGAGGACCTGAGAGCCGCTTGCCGGCAATCCGGTTGCGCAGGTGACGGTGCTCGCCACCAGGCTGCACGCCCCCGCCGGTCCGGTTGCGCCGGTCAACGTCGCTGCGCCGACGCCGGTCGACGGGAACACGTCGGTCACAACCAATGGGTTGGCGACCGTTGCCACCGGGCCGTTCATCGAGCCCGGACCGTTGTTGGTGACGGTCACCGTCCAGGTAATCGTGCCGTTGAGGGCGACCGATGGCGTTGGGCTGACCGTCTTGGTGACCGACAGGTCATAACAGTTGATCACCAGTGGGGTGTTGATGGTGTCCGTCGTGACGACGCCGACCACGTCGGTCGTGCCCGACGTAGTGGGGCGGTCCCGCACCGTTGCGGTGTTGGTGATCGTCGCGCATGGAGCGGTGTTCGATATCACCTGTTCGTAGACAATCGTCAGCGTCTCGCCCACGTTCAACCCGCGAGTCCCAGTCGACGGTGGGGGAGTACCTGGCGTTCCTGCGGCCGGCGCGTACGGACGGCTGCAGTTTGTCGCGGCCGGCATCGAGGAACCGACAGCCACCCCGGTGCACGTGATCGCGCCGCTGAGCAGGTTCGCGTTCGAACCACCGGAGGTGGTGATCGACGCGACCCGAAACGAAGGGCCCGGCGTGGCCGCGTTCGGACCGACGGGCAGAGTGTCGGTCAAGTCGATCGTGTCGCCGCGGGTCATCGCATCGGGCCCGTTGTTTGTGATGGCGATCGTCCAGACAGCCTGGTCGCCGGCGTTGATCGTTGTCGGTGCCACGACCTTGGTCATGGACAAGTCGTAAACGCACGGAAGCCAGTCGATGCTCACCGACCCGTTCGCACCATTGGTCGCCTGCGCCGTCTCCGCCGCGTTCGACCCGGTGATACCCGTCGGTACCGAGGCAGCAGCGACCGGCGAGGTGCCGACCACGAAGCTTGAACCACCACCACCGCCAGCACCGGTCACGGTGTCGTTGACCGTCGAGGAACCGCCGCCACCACCGGTGTAACCGGCGCCGCCGCCGCCACCGGAGTCGAACGCGGCTTCCGGACCACCGTTACCACCCGTGCCTGTTGCCGTGCCTCCGCCGGCCGCGCCGTTACGACCGGCGTCAGCTGAGTTCACACCGCCGGCGCCACCGGCCGCCACATCGCCGCCACGACCACCGGTGTTCGTGTTCGAGCCGTCAACACCGTTCGAACCGTTGGTACCGGCTCCAGCGACACCCGCGCCGACCGCAGATCCGGCGGGGCCACCGTTGCCGGGCTGAGGAGTACCAGCCTGATGCGCCGCACCGCCGCCACCGCCGCCACCGGCGACCACCAGCGTCACGCCGCCGATGGTGACCACCGATCTGCCACCGCCACCGGAACCGCGATGGTTGTCGACGATCGTGCCGCCGGCGCCGCCGCCGCCGGTACCGCCCGTACCGTTGGTCGCGCCACCACCGGCGACGCTGCCCGCGAACGCCTGACCGGGCAACACTGTGAACGCGGCACCGATGATCGCCGCGCCGCCGCCACGGCCGCCGTTAGCCGCCGACAAACCGCCAGACCCGCCGCCGCCGCCCGTCGCCGAGATACTGGCGCCGCACGTACCGTCGGGCACGGATCCACCGGCGAGGTTGCCCGGTGTCGACGAGCTGACCGAGCCAGGACCGGTGGCCGGATCAGCATTCGCGACTTCCGTGTTCGAAATCAATGACACCAACGGCAGACCCAGCACAAGCAACGCCATTGCCAACGTGCAACGGCCGATGCCGGTGGCTCGATTCTTGGAGTTGTGTTCGGTCTTGTATCGCATGTCGCCGCCTTGGTCCGCGCGAACTTGAACGTCCGCATAACTCATCTGAACTTTTCGGCGTACTCGACCAACTTCTTGACACAAATGCGCGGATTCTTGACGACCCATCTCTCCATCTCTTAATATCTCCATATATGCATATATCCACTGTTGGAGATATCGCTCCGAATCCTTCGCCGTATACGCCGCCATTGGGCGAAATCATCACGGTTGCCCATACGAAAGGCGGCGCCGGCAAGACCACGCTCACCTTCAACCTTGCCTACTCGTTGGCCGGCTGTGGCGCTCGTGTGTTGGTCGTCGATCTCGATCAACAGACGGGGCAATCGGCATTCATCGGCGACCATGAGGTCGGCTCCCAGCGCGATGTCGGAGCAGTGCTGCTCGGTCAGGCATCGTTGGACGACGCCGTCATCGTCGCTGTTCACCCCAACCTCGATGTTCTGCCCGCCGACGAGTTGTCGATAGGCGCGGCCGGCGAACAGATCGACGATCTCGACGTCAGCGAGCGATTTCACGACCTGTTCGACGAGGCACGGAAGCGCTGGGACATTGTGCTGGTCGACACGGCCGGCTATCAGTCCAGACTCGTCTCGGCAGCGCTTCGGCGGTCGAACGGCGTCATCGTGCCGATGGTGCCCGAGGCCGGCCCGGTAACCGAACTGCCGACCATTCTCAACACCATTCGCGCCGCGGCCGAGTCGTATCAACAGCCGGAGGTCTACGGTGTTATCAAGCTGCGAATCTGGGGCAGCAGCGTCTATCGGCGGGTGGCCGAGGAGCAGATCAAGACGATCACCGACGAATACGGCGTGCCCTTGTTCCGCAACAAGGTCCCCGAAGATGCCCGCTTCGGCGAGGCCCACCTCGTCGGCCTTCCGGTGGGGGCATACCAGGCCAGTGCTCGTTCGGCGGTTGCTTATCGGCATGTGGCCTACGAATTGATCCAGTTGCGCGATTGGCATTTCGCGGTTCCAGACGGTCTTTAATGGCTCCCAAGCGCGACGACCTGGCACGGCGCTTCGATTCGCGCCTCAAGCAGGCCCCACCGAGAGGGGCCATCGTCACTGCCCCGCCGATCGCCGCGCCTGCTGTCGCCGCCACCCGGGCAGCGGCCCGGCCAGCCGTCCGGCAAGCATCGCCGGTGCCTGTTGCCAGGCGGGAAGCCGGGCCGGCTCCGCGCCGGGCGAGCCAGTTGCCGGCAAACCTGCCCCGACAGGGAAGGGGTTCGGTGGGAAGTCGGCTGCGTGGTCATCTCGTGCCCCGCGAACTGCACGCGGATGCGCGCCGACGCAAACTGCGCATCGAGGCTCAGGAACAGCGGCGGGTCACATGGGACGAAGTTGCGACCGCCGCGCTCGAGTTGCTCATTGCTCAACCAGGGCAGCTGGTCGGTGTCGTCGATGAAGTGCGAACCATGACCGAACGGACAACCTCCGGCCGTCGACTGGTGCAGGCGACGATTCCGCTGGTTCTTGACCGATTGTTCAGTGAGTTGCGGCTCGACCTGTCCGACAAACGCGGTCGCGACATCTCATACGAGTTGCTGTGGGCATGCGGTCTGTTGCTGTGGGTGCGGTCGCCGTAGCGAACTGGAGTAAATGTTTCGTCAAGCGACCCCCGCAGATGCCCACTGCCCGTGTTCGTCACTGCCCGCAAGGTACTGGTTTCTGTTGTGTTGACTTCGTCTGCGATCTGTCAAGTCCGACCACAATTGAAATCTTCTTGAGTTCACTTCTCGGCGCCTGTACGCCATCATGGCCGTCGTCGGGGCGATCTTGCGAAGCGTCGGCCGAACGGAGAGCGTGATGCAGCGGAACCCAGAAATCAACAAGGGACGAATTCGCGGACGACGAAGCACGTTGCGTCTGATCGCAAGTTTCGCGGTTGCAACGGTGGTGACGACCGGTATCGCTCCCGGGTCGTCGTGGGGCGACTCCGCGGCGGATCCGATCGCGACTCCCACCCGTTCCCAACTGGTCGGGCTCTCGATGGCCGTCAAGGCTGGCGAACCGGTTCCGCTGGAGATTGTCACCGAACACTCGCGGTCGGAGTTCTCACGCCGCAAGGCGACGGGCAAGGGCATCGACGTGGCGCTGATCGACTCCGGTGTTTCACCGGTCGCGGGCCTCGATCAGTCCGGCAAGGTCCTGTACGGCCCCGACCTGTCCAACGAAGGCGGGTTTCCGAACCTGGCGAACTTCGACACCTTCGGACACGGCACCCATCTCGCCGGCATCATCGCCGGTGATGACGGCGGCGCCGTCGGCGGGATCGCCACCGGCAGTCGGATCGTCAGCGTCAAGGTCGCCGGCGCGACAGGTGAAACAAACGTCGCGCAGGTCATCGCCGGAATCGATTGGGTGATCGCGCACAAGAACGACCCGGGCATCAACATTCGCGTGTTGAATCTGTCGTTGGGTGTCGCCGGGATCGCGTCGAGTGCCGGCGACCCGTTGTCGGCAGCCGTTGAGCGGGCCTGGCTGGCAGGCATTGTGGTGGTGGTCGCCGCCGGAAACCGCGGCAATGCGGCCCCACTCGACAGCCCCGCCATCTCCCCGTACGTCATCGCCGTCGGCGCCATTGAGTCTTACGACTCGTCGGGAGCGCAGGACTGGATGGCGCCGTGGAGTTCGGGTGGCGACGGCACGCGGCATCCCGACGTCGTTGCTCCCGGCCGTTCAATCGTCAGCTTCCGCGTGCCCGGTTCGATGCTCGACCAACTCCACCCGGAAGCGGTCGTCGGCGACACCTATTTCCGAGGCTCGGGAACATCACAGTCGGCTGCTGTCGTCAGCGGCTTTGTAGCCGCCCTGCTCTCCCGGCAGCCGGCGCTCACTCCCGATCAGGTCAAGTTCCTGTTCACGTCGCGAGCAGTCGATGTCGTCGGCAACTCAAGCATCGACGGGGCCGGCAAGATCGACGCCAAACAGACTGCGCGACATCTCAAGGATGCCAGATCGGCGCCGACCCAGAACTTCGCTCTCGCAATTCCCGCGACCGGGGTCGCCGGCCTGATCCCGCCGAGCGGCGCCTCCTGGTCGGGCGGTTCATGGAATGGTGCCTCCTGGTCTGGTGGCACGTGGTCGGGGGCGTCGTGGTCCGGCGCCAGTTGGTCGGGTGCGTCCTGGTCGACGGGAATCTGGTCGGGGGCGTCCTGGTCGGGCGCCTCATGGTCGGGTGCCAGTTGGTCGGGCGCAACTTGGTCGGGGGCGTCATGGTCTGGCGCGTCGTGGTCTGGCGCTTCTTGGTGCGGGGCCTCCTGGTTGGGTCAGGTGTGGGAATGAAGCGCGACTCGATCCGTAGATCGCACCAAACCCTGGGCAAAACGCTTGTCGGTATCTCGCTGGCGATGCTGGCGAGTTCCATATCTCTTGCCACCGGAACGGGCAACGCCGCGGCGACCGACCCGACGACTCTCACTCGGGTGGTCAAGCAGATCGGCGCCGACGCAATGTGGGCTGCCGGCTACACGGGAAAGGGTGTCGATGTCGCGGTCATCGATACCGGTGTAGCGCCGGTGAATGACCTGTCTGCAACCAATATCGTTGTCGGTCCTGATTTCTCGTTCGAGGGCGGGGTCGACGCTGTCCGCGGGCTGGACACTTACGGTCACGGAACGCACATCGTCGGCATTATTGCCGGCCGCACTCCCGGTGCCGACCCGCTGAATCCGCGTGATGGCGATTTCATCGGGGTTGCTCCCGATGCTCGCATCGTCAGCGTGAAAGTTGCTGATAACACTGGAGCTGCCGACGTTTCGCAGGTAATCGCGGCAATCGACTGGGTTGTGCAGAACCAGCACGCCGACGGGCTCAACATCCGAATCCTCAACCTGTCGTACAACACCACCGGCGACCAGTCGGAACTGATCGACCCGCTATCCAAGGCGGTGGAGAATGCGTGGCATCACGGCATCGTCGTGGTCGTTGCCGCCGGCAATGTGGGGAGGGGAATCAAGTCGTTGTCGAACCCGGCACACAATCCTTACGTGATTGCGGTGTCGGCGGCGACCAACTCTTCTGGCAAGTGGACCTTGCCATCGTGGGCTACCTCCGGCGATGGGGTCCGCAACCCGGATGTGGTCGCCCCTGGCGTTTCGATCAAGAGTTTGCGTGACCCCGGTTCGCGTGTGGATGTGGAGCACCCTGACGCGCGAGCTGCCAAGGGGCGGTTGTTCCTAGGCAGCGGTACCTCTCAGGCGGCGGCTGTTGTCACGGGCGCGGCCGCCTTGTTGCTGCAACAAAGGCCGGAACTGACCCCCGATCAAGTCAAAGACCTCCTCAAGGTCACCGCTGTCGATGCCGGGGGCAAGCCCGCATTTCAAGGGAGCGGCGCAATCAACCTGGCCAAAGCGATGTTGCAGCCAGCGACCGATGCGGTCCAAAACTGGTCGTCGGCAACGGGCCTTGGATCACTCGAAGGCGCCCGAGGAACAGATCACGTAACGCTCGACGGCCTCACGCTCACGGGTGAGACAACGATTACCGGTACCAAGTGGGACCCAGCCGCGTGGGTGGCCGACAGCGAAGCTGGTGCCGCTTGGTCTGGCTCGTCGTGGTCTGGTTCGTCGTGGTCTGGTTCGTCGTGGTCTGGTTCCAGCTGGTCAGGCTCGTCGTGGTCTGGTTCGGCGTGGTCGGGTTCCAGTTGGTCTGGCTCGTCGTGGTCTGGTTCCAGCTGGTCTGGTTCGTCGTGGTCTGGTTCGTCGTGGTCTGGTTCGTCGTGGTCTGGCTCCAGTTGGTCTGGCTCAAGTTGGTCTGGCTCCAGTTGGTCTGGCTCAAGTTGGTCTGGCTCAAGTTGGTCGGGTTCGTCCTGGTCGTGACCGCTGGTCCTGACTTCAAGTCCCAGTCAAGACCTGCCGATTGAAGGTGATCATGAGTCGCTTATCGTCACGTAGCCGCGTTCTGATATTCGCGCTGCTGTTGGCGAGCCTCGGCGTCGGGCTG
>JACQZX010000155.1 GCA_016213665.1 Actinomycetota bacterium
GAAGGCCTGATACACCGTTACGTCGGGCGTCAACTTCTCGCCGCCGTTGTACCCGACCCAGTACGCACCGTCGGCGAGTACGCCCGACGACACGAATGGGTCGGTGTGCCCACCGGGAACTGCCGGCCGGTCGACCTGGTCATACAGGTTGGGACCTGTTGGCGCGGGAGCTGTCGGCGCAGGCGTGGCGGGCGGCGCAGTGGCCGGAGGCGCGGTCGCCGGAGCGACAGTGGCCGGAGCGGTCGCGTCGACTGCCGAACTAGTTGGGCCGGTGGTGCTGGCGCCGCCGGTGGTCTTGCTGCTGCTGCAGGCCGCCAGGGTGACGGCGGCGACCGTGAGGCAGGTGACTGCAATCCGTTGGGTCTTCATAGTTGGGGTTCTCCTTCGTATCGAATTGTTGCACCAATCGCGCGACGACTCTCACCTGATGGTTGCGCGTAGTTGCTGCACCCAGTCGTCGGCGTCGCGCCAACGGCTATCGGCGTGCTCGCGCGCAGTGTGTGCGTGTTCCCCGGCGGCGGGGTAACTGCCCAGGAACTTCACCCGCCCCTGCTTGGAATGCAGCGTTCGCATCGCGTCCGCGACCAACTCGTCGGCGATATGCCCGTCGGCGTAGATCACGAAGCAGTAATCACCGAGCCCGCCGTCTTTGGTGGGCCGCGACAGCAGGTTGTTGAGGTTGATTCGACGAGCGGCGAACTCCTGCAGAATCGAGATCAGGCTCCCCGGCTCGTCGGCGCGCTGGTAGATCACGAGTGCGGTCACGTCGTGACCGGTGGGGGCAGGGATGCCCTCCTTGGCGACAAGCACGAAACGAGTCTGGTTGCCGCGGTGATCGGCGATGTCGGCCGCCAGGATCTGCAGCCCGTAGAGGGTGGCACTCGCCCGCGGTGCAACCGCCGCACTACCGGCCCCCAACTCCTCGGCAACCAGGCGTGCGGCCTCGGCAGTCGAATTGGCCGCGCGTAGTTCGGCCTGGTCGGTCTGGGTACGCAAGAAGGTGTGACACTGCGCGCTGGCGACGGGAATCGACAGCACCACCTTCACGTCGGCCAGCGCCGTGTCGGCCTTGGCTAACAGACAGTGCTCGATGTCGAGCACGACCTCACGCTGAATGAGCAGGTCGTGGCTGAACGCCAATTCGTCCTGGGTGAGATTGACGGTTCCCTCAATCGAGTTCTCGATGGCCACGAACCCGAGTTCGACCTCACCCGACTCGACAGCATCGAGCACGTCGGGCATCGTTCGGAACAGCACGTGTTCGGCGGCGGCCAGATCGGGCTGTGTCAGCAGAGCCTGCTCGGTGAATGTGCCCAACGGCCCGAGGAAGCCGACGCGCTGGCGGGCGGTAGTCATCGCTTCAGGCTATTCCGGCAGCGAGTGAACTGCAGCGGTAGCCGACACAATGAAGCGGTGGACGAGCCGGAACTGCAGTCTTTGATCGATGGTGTGCGCGCGGGCGACATCTCGCCCGATGATGCCGTCGCCCGTCTGCGGCGTTTGCCTTTTGCCGCCGTCGGTGACACCCTCGTCGATCACCACCGTGCCCTGCGCCAGGGGATGCCCGAGGCTGTGTACGGCGAGGGGAAGTCGACCGAGCAATGCGTCGCGATCGTTGGCGAACTGATCGCGCACGGCTCCGGCCCGGTGTTGCTTACGCGCATCGGCACGGCCACCGAGGCCGCGGTGTTGGCCGCCCACCCTGGCGGGGAGGCCACCGCCGGGTGCGTGTTGTGGCGGGCGCCCGAGCCCGTCCGGACCGCGAAGGTGCTGGTGATCAGCGCCGGTACCAGCGACGTGCCGGTAGTCGACGAGTGCATGATCACGTTGCGCGCCCACGGGTTCGCCGCCGATCGATTGACCGATGTCGGCGTTGCGGGCCTGCACCGACTGCTGGCGCATCTCGATCGCGTTACCGCCGCCGACGCCATCATCGTTGTGGCCGGTATGGAGGGTGCGTTGGCCAGCGTCATCGGTGGCGTTACCTCGGTGCCGGTCGTGGCGGTTCCGACCAGCGTTGGCCACGGTGCCGGCATCGATGGCATCACTGCGCTGCTGGCGATGCACGCATCCTGTGCGAGCGGCATCACGGTCGTCGGTATCGACAACGGCTTCGGGGCCGCCTGCGCAGTGGCGAGAATGTTCCCGTGAAGACGGCCTGGTTCCACTGTTTCGCAGGAACTGCCGGCGACATGACACTGGCGTCGCTCGTTCACGCGGGCGCCGACCCAATGGTTGTCGCTGAGATTGTCGGCCGCCTGCCCCTGCACGGTTATGCGCTCACCTTCGAGCCGACCATGCGATGCGGCTTGGCGGCCACGCTCGCCGTCGTCGCCGTCGACGATCATGACCAGCACGGCTCTGACCAGCACGGCCAGCACCGCTCGTACGGTTCGATACGCGACATGCTCGCGGCTGTCGATCTGCCGGCAACAGTGCGCGATCGGGCGCAGCGAACGTTTCGGGCGTTGGCCGAGGTTGAAGCAGCGATGCATGGTGTCGCCATCGACGATGTCGAGTTCCACGAGGTCGGCTCGATCGACGCCATCGTCGACATCGTCGGCTCGTGTGCGGCACTCGAAACGTTGGGCATCAAACACATTGTTTGCAGCCCGATCACGGTCGGGCAGGGCACAGTGCGCGCGGCCCACGGCGAGCTACCGAACCCGGCGCCGGCGGTCGCCGAGTTGTTGGCGCGCCGCGCCGCACCCAGCCGGGGCGTCGCCGACGGGCGCGAACTGGCGACCCCAACCGGCGTCGCGCTGATGACCGCTCTTGCCGACGAGTTCGGCCCGATGCCGGCAATGTCAGTTGGCAGTGTCGGCTATGGCGCGGGCGCGGCCGACATCGCCGGTCGGCCAAATGTGGTGCAAGTGGTCATCGGCGAGCAACTGATGCCGTCGGCCGACCAGTTGTTGCCCGGGCCAGGTCAGCCGGCCGTCGTGCTGGAAGTGAACGTCGACGACACCACCGGCGAGGTGATCGCGCACACGATCGCTGCCCTCGTCGGTGCCGGCGCATTCGATGCGTGGGCTACTCCTATCGTGATGAAGAAGGGTCGGCCGGCGCACACGGTGCACGCACTGTGTGATCCCGTCGTGGCGCCGACCATCGGTCGTGTTCTGCTCCGTGAGACCGGCTCGCTCGGTCTGCGCGGCACCACCGTGGCTCGGTGGCCGCAAAGCAGGGAGGAAACCGTTGTTCAAGTTGACGGCCACCCGATAAGGGTGAAGATCGCTGCTGGTCGCGCCAAGGTCGAACACGACGATGCGGTTGCGGCCGCCGCCGCGCTTGGTATGTCGTTGCGCGAGGTTCTCGCGCGTGCCGAACGTCTGGCCGTGACCTAGCCGGCGAGGGCGTCGTCAACGATCACTTGCAGCTCGGTGACCTCAACCTCACCCGAAACGCGTGCCTTCACGAGTCCGTCGGCACCGACGATCACGAAATACGGCCAGCCGCTCGCGCCGTATGCCGCTGCTGCCTTGCCCGCCTGCCCGTCACCTAACGACTCGTCGACCAACACCGGCCAACTCCAACCCTTGTTCGAGAACCACTCCGCGGGTGGATAGTTGGGTGCCGACTCCGAAACGGCGGTTGCCACTCCGATCACATTCAGCTCCGCCGGCACGCTGCCGCTGCCCTTCCAGTCGAGCAAGCGCGGCACTTCGGCGTTGCAGTGCGGGCACCAGTGGGCGAGGAACACCACCATGTACGCCCCGTCCACCGCGGGATCGATTGCGATCGCATCACCCTCGAAGTCCAAACCGCTCAGCGTCGGTGCCGGCAGACCGACCGCCGGATCGACGGAGTCGGCGGAGTCGAATAGCGACAGCTCCTCGCCGGTGACAGTCACCGGTTGGCTGGCGATCAAGTTCAGTTCGGCTGTGTTGTCGGTGCCGCCGCCATCGGAGTCGTCGCTCTTGGTCAGCGCCCAGGTTCCGCCGACGGCCACCACCACCAGCAACGCGCCGATAGCAATCCACATTCCCAGCCCGCCGGCACCGCTGCCTGCGTCTCCGCTCGCGCCGTCACCACTGCGATTGCGGCTCTTGGCTTGTGCCTTGCGTCGTGCTTCAGCCCGCTTGCGATTCGCCATTTTCTTGCTCCTGCAGTCTCGTGGTGAGGGGTTCCGGATCTTCCAAATCGAGTGGTTGCGGTAATAGCAACAACGCAAGGATGGCAGCAAAACCGCTCAATGCCATCGCGGCCAAGGTCATCGGGAAGCCTTCCCTCACGATTCCGCTGGCTCCAAGCTCGAGTTTTCCGAACGAAACGTAGTTGGGGTTGGCACAACTGATCAGCGAGGAACAGGCGGTCGACTCGGTGACAATCCGATGCTCGAGAAAGACGTGGTGCCAGATCGACGTCGCGATGCCGATGGTGGCGAGTGGCACCACGTACCACTTGCTAGTGCGGTCGCGCCGGATGGCGGCAACGATCAAGATCACCGCCGCCGAGTACATGAAAATGCGCTGAAACCAGCAGAATCGGCACGGTTGCCAGTGATTGCCCGACTCGCTGAACCACAGGCTGCCGGCGGTAGCCGTGGTGGCCACCAAGGCTGCCAGCGGTAACTGCACCCGGTAGATCGCATCGAGAAAGCGAACGCTGGCAACCGTCGGGATGAGGCGAGCGGCAACCAACAGCACCGCGCCGGCGATGGCGATGATCGCCAACACAGCGGCAACGTCGTGCACCGAGCGGACCGTTTCGATCGAAACTGCGAGCATTGCTGCCATTCCTAC
>JACQZX010000158.1 GCA_016213665.1 Actinomycetota bacterium
CGGCTCTTGACGGTGCCGATGGGTATATCGAGCGCTTCCGCGATCTCGGCGTAGTCAAGGTCGGCGACGTCGCGCAGCACGACCGGGAGACGAAAGTCCTCGGGAAGCGCCGCCAGCGCAGCATCGAGGTCGAAACGGTCGGCGAGGTGTTGGATGCGTAGATCGGCGTCGTGATCGATCGGTTCGGGTGCCGGTCGCGGCCCATGATCGTGATCGTCGCGCTCGCGGCCGGCCAGTTGTGGCCTCCGCCGACGTCGGCGGAGCTCGTCGAGGCTGGCATTGGTGGCTATTCGGTAGGCCCATGTCGCGAATGTCGAGCGCCCGTCGAAACGGGCTATTCCGCGCACCACCGCGATCATCGCCTCCTGCGCGGCGTCGGCGGCGTCGGCCTCGTTGCCCGTGATACGGCGACAGACCGCGTGCATGCGGTCGAAGTGGCGGCGCAGCAACCGGTCGAGCGCGTTGCGGTCGCCTCCTTGGGCAGCGGTCACCAGCGATAGGTCGTCGAGCTCAGACCTCAACGAAACGACATCTCCACGATGCGACCGCGGTAGTCGTTGGTGGTGCAACTCGGATCGACACCAAGTTCATTGAACGCCACCAGAACATAACGAGCAGCGGTCGACAACTCCACCGAGATCGTCTCGGAAGTCAATCCATCGCGGCGGTCGACCGGCGAACCCCACGCATCGAATGTGGTCGGCATCTCACCGTCGCCGACAGCAAATATCTTCACCTGATAAGGAGCGCTGCCCAAGATGACGGTGAACACACCCGTGCGGGCGGCACCTAGGTCGGCGACGAGCCCGACGCCGGTTTTTCCGCTGAGGAACCGATTCGAATAGCAAAGCGTCGTCCACCCAGTTGTCGTGTCACCGTCGGTCGCAGCAGCGATCTGGTCGTCGTTCTCGGAGGTGTCGGTGCCTTCGGGATCGAAGGTTTGCACGGCGATGATCTGTGTCGGTCCGAGGTCGGTGCCCAAATCGATGGTGTCACCCGCGGCTTCGGGGGCTCCCGACGAGTTGGCACCGGGTTCCGAAGCGGGATCGTCGCGGCCGATCGTCACCCACAACACGAGGGCGACGATGAACGCGATGAGCAGTAGTCCACCGACGATCACCGAAGACGGGCCAGCGCGGTGTTCGAACTTGCGGTTGGGCTGTTGCCGTGGTCGCTTGGTCGATGTCGGTGTGCGATCGGCTCGCACCGGCGTGCCCGCCGGTCGACCCGGGCGCGCCGGCTGGTAACCCCCGACCGGTGTAGGGGTGCGACTGCCGTGCACGGGTGTGCTTCGCCGCGCGCCCTGGCCGCTGGCACTGGGCACGGTCGTCGAACCGCTCACGACTTGTCCCGCCGGTCGACCACGCGCGGGCGTGGCGCCCCTGGTGACGTCGCGGCTGGCGTCGTAGTCGGCCTTGGGCTGGCTGGCGATGCGCTGCAGTTCGGTGCGCAGTTCGGCGCCGGTGGCGTAACGATCGTCGGGGCGGCGGGCGAGTAGGCGGTGAATCAGTGCGGCGAGACCCTGGGGGAGTGTCGGTCGCAGGCGGGTGATGTCGGTGGGATCGCGGTTCAGCCTGGCCAAGGCGGTGTCGGTGTCGGTCTCGCCGAGGAATGGCACCCGACCGGCGAGGCACTCGTAGAGCACAAGGCCCAGCGAATAAAGGTCGGCGCGGCCATCAAGTTTTCGGCCGCGCACCTGCTCGGGGGAAAGGTACTTGGCCGTTCCCATCATCACGTTCGGGCTGGTCAGGTCGTCTTCGCTGCCGTCGAGTCCCTTGGCGATGCCGAAGTCGGTCAGCATCACACGCCCGTCCGGCGTGACCATGATGTTGCCCGGTTTGATGTCGCGGTGCACGAGCTTGGCCCGGTGTGCGCAGTCGAGAGCGGCACCGATGCAAACGCCGATATGGATGGTGAGGTCGGGGCTGAGCCGCTGTTGTTCGTCGAGTAACTGGCGAAGGCTCTTGCCGTTGACCAACTGCATGACCACCGCCTGTCGGCGTTCGCCGCCGATCGTGTCCTCGATGGCGTCGTAGACAGCGACGATGTTGGGATGGCTCAGTTGCGCAACGGCAATGGCTTCGCGCCGAAAGCGCTCGGCGACGATCGGATCGGCGGCGAGGTTCGACTTGAGGAGCTTCACCGCCACCTTGCGGGTGAGCGACAAGTCGGTTCCGACCCAGACCTCGGCCATGCCGCCTTGCGCGAGCTTACGTTCCAGCCGATAGCGCTGGCCGAGAATCGCAGGGGGTAACGACGCGGGAGGGGCGCCGGGGTGTATTGAAGGCATGTCCGGCAATCGACGATAGTGGCGAGTGCGTACCGATACCGGGCAATCGCCACCTCATCAGGCCTATGTCGTCAGGTCACAACACGCTGTACGCGAATCCGATCGTGCCGCGTCCGGCGTGGGTGCCGACGACTGGACCGATGTCGCCGACGACTATTTGGCCGGCATAGTGCGGCCGCAGCATCTCGACGAATGCATCGACGTCGCTGCAGTCGGCGTGCATAACCATCAGGTTTTCGATTGGGCCGGCAGCTATCAGCGTTTCGACGAGAAAGGCCAGCGCCTTGCTGCGCGTTCGTTGCTTGCCACCTTGCTCGACCTTGCCGTCGCGCACCTCGATGATCGGTTTGATGGCCAGCGCCGAGGCGAGCAACGCCTTGGCCCCACCGATGCGGCCACCCTTCTTGAGGTTCTCCAAGGTGTCGAGCGCGCCCCAAACCTTGGTGCGGGTGGCGAGATCGGTGGCGCGTTCAACGACCGCGTCGTGACTGGCACCTCCGCGCGCGAGGCGTGCGCAGTCGGCGACGATTACACCCAGTCCGAGCGTGGCCGAGCAACTGTCGACGACGGTCACCTTGATGCCGTTACTTGCAACATCTCGCGCGGCCAACTGGGCCGACTGCATGGTGGCCGAGAGACCGCTGCTGAGGTTGATGACGACCACACTCGTCGCGCCTTCGGCGGCGAGTTGACGATAGGTGGCCTCGAACAGGCCGGGAGGAGGTGCCGCGGTTTCGGGCAGAGTGGCCGATACGGCACATTTCACCCAGAACTCGGCAGGCGTGAGATCGGCCCTGTCGACATACTCGTGCCCGTCGATGCGAATCGTGAGCGGAACGATCGAGATGCCCCATTCGTCGGCGACGGCTTGGGGTAGATCGCAGGCGGAGTCGGTGACTATGCGGACGCTGTTGGTGCTCACTAATCGGGCAGACTACCGGCTGGCGTCTCGCTGCCGTTTACCGGGTGGCGCAGAGACGAGCGCTGGGCGGCGCGGCGGCGTCGCTTCTTGCGCACGTGCCGAACCCACCAGGTCATGACCACCAGCAGGAATGCACCTGTGACCAGGTTGCCGAGTCCACTGATCGCGTTCACGCGCGCCGTCAACGGCACCGGCGGCGCGAGGTGGAGATCTCCGACCGGTGTGAACACTTCCAGTGTCACCGGGAAGCGTCCGTTACTGCGTACTTCGATCGGGATCTCGACGTTGAAGAAGGCTTGCGGTGGAAGCGTGACCGTTTGATCACCGCCGGGAAAGAGCAGCTTCGACGAGGTCATGTGCACGCGCACGGTGAGAGGAATGTCACCGGCGTTGTGCAACTTGATCGGCACGGTGGTCCGGCGACCCGTAAGCGTGAAACGAAAACCGGGTGGGATGCCAACCAAGTTGCGCACATCGAGAAGTTGCTGGTGAAGGCCGGCGATCATGGTGGCCACTTGCGTGTCGGTCAGTGCACTGGTCGGCAGTAGATCGATCAACCGTGCCCAGTCGGCCGGCCGGGCGTCACCGACGGGCAGCATGCTGCTCGTCGCCGCGGCCTCGTCTTCGAGTTCGGCCTGCGGAGCGAGCCGCGTGCTCAGCGCTCCTTCAACGGTTGTCGGCAAACCGACGAGAACGGTTTCACCGGCGACAGTGAGACGACTCGTGCGCACTCCGATCTCGTCGAGAGTGGTCGGTTGCAGACCGGGAGTTATCTCGATCAGTGCTGCCACCGCGCCAAGGGTCGCCGTCGGCGGCAGCGACAGGTCGGGGGTGGCGAGGGTGATCCCGTGGCGGCTCGGAATCTCTTCGAGGTCGATGAGTTCGCGACGTGTTGCCAACAGGTCTGCCACCGCGAAAATTGCCGTGAGCGCCGGACTGGCCGACTCCGTGGTCAGCAGCGCGGACACCTGGCGATCGGGAATGGTCGCGTCGATTTGCACACCGTCGGAAACCTCGATCGCGACCAGATGGCTGGTGTCGGTGACAACGCCGGGCGAGTTGGGTAGTTGGTCGTAAAGGGCGGCGGGTAAGACAAGCATCCTGCTGCCCAGGTCGCGATGCAGTGCCGCTCCGCCCTGGTCGAGCGGCGAGTCGATCAGGGTGACGGTGCGCAGCGCGGGCTTGGACACGGCGGCGGCGAGCAGGTCGTCGCCGTCGCGTTGCCAGGATGTGTAGAGCGCCTGTTCACCCACATCGGCCGCCTGTGAAGCGTCGAGCGGCAACCTCGGCGCGGAAAGCAGGTCGTGGTTGAACAGGCCGCCGGCCAATCGATCGGCCAGTTCCGTCGGACCATTGGTCGCCAGTGCTGCCAACCAGGCCGGTGGCACACTGATTGTGGCGGGAACGCCAGTGGGTGCGATCAGATCGAGGATGTCCGCGAGGTGCGTCATCTCACTGATGACTTCGTCGTCGACGACCACCGCACCGAAGTTGTCGAGACGCACCGACGAGGATGCTCGCATCGCCACCGCCACCCGAAGCTCGTCGGCCGGGTTCGTGTCGTCGGCGCCTGCGTCGGACAGGCGATTCACGAACGTGATCAGTTCGGCTACCACGTCGTTGCCGTCGCGCACCTCCAAGGTGATCGGGTAGAGGCCGGGTACCGCCAACTGCAACGCGCCTGGTGTTCTTGTGGACGACTCCAACTGCACGAGACCGAGAACGGAGTTGGCTGCCGGCCGTTGCAGCTGCGCAAGCGGTAGGTCGACCGTGTCGGCGCTGCGCGGCAAGGTGCCCTGCTGCGCGTCGATTACGGCCGCGCGGGTGTTGACCGCGCGATAGGCCGTCACAACCAAGGTTGCGTTCGGGAGCCCGTCGACCTGCAGGTCATCGGGAAATTGCACGACGAACCGCAATGACCCGTCGGCGGCGATGTTGAACTCCTGGGAGACCAGTGTGAGACGCAGGGCAGGCGCCGCGGTTGCAGGGCTCGGGGCGGATCCGAACGACACGCCGAACACGGCGACCACCAACAGCACAACCGACCAGGCGGCGCGTCTTGTGGTCATGGAAGTGCTCGTTCGTAAACACGCAAGTGGTCACCGACGCGTCGGAACCCGAGCCCCTGGTACAACGACAAGGCGGCATCGTTGTCAAGCGCAGTGTTGACGAGCACGCGTTGCACTCGCCAGCGCGCCATCCACACCAACGAGTCAACTACCAACGCGCGGCCAAGACCCCGGCGCTGATGATCCGGTGCTACCGACAGGCGCTGCAGAAATCCCTGGCTGCCGTCGCGGCCGCTCACTGCATACCCAGCCAGCGGCTCGCCGATGCCGCGCAGGCGGTATCTCGGCGTTGCTTTACAAGCGTCGGCGATCGCTGTCGCGGAAAGGCCCCATTGTGTGCCGAATGCCGCGAGATCGACGGCGCTTGCCGCCGTGAGCTGGTTGCTGTCGAGACTGTGGGTCGTGCGTGGTGCCGCCGCGCTGGCCTCATGGGAGCGAATGTTTCGGGGCGTGGTGTGTTCCAGAAGCACCAAGTCCTGCAGAACTACATACCCCGCGCTCTCCATCTGACGGCCGACGCCGGCTGTGAGCGCGTTGGTGCGCACTGCCGTGTACCCGAGATCACCGATGCGATTGGTCCAATCACGAACGTCGGCGAGCGACGGCACACCGTTGTGATGTTTGAGGACGAGATGTGCGATGTTCGGGTGAAACGACCACGACTGCACTCGGCAACTGACCCCGCTGCGATTACCGGTCGCGCAGAGGTCGAGCTGGCCGTCACTCACGCACGCGACGGTAGCGTCTCGTTCGTGTCCGTACTATTTGCCACCCACGTGGCGTACCTCGATCATCTCGCCGGTCCGCGACACCCCGAGCGTCCCGAACGCCTGCAAGCAGTTTTGGACGGTGTTGCGCTAGCCGACCTGGGCGAGGCCATGATTCCGCTGGAACCGGTGGCGGCAACACGGATCGAGTTGGAGCGAGTGCACCCTGTCGCCTACCTCGATCGCATCGAGGGAATCTGCGCGGCCGGTGGCGGCCGCCTGGATCCTGATACGTACGCCAGCCCCGGCTCGTGGCAGGCGGCATCACTCGCCGCCGGCGCCGGGTTGGCGGCCGTGCATGCGCTGCAACAGGGGCGCGGCGACGCCGCGTTCTGCGCTGTGCGCCCTCCTGGCCACCACGCGACTCAGGATGAATCGATGGGCTTCTGCATGGTCAACAATGTGGCCGTTGCTGCAGCCGCCCTCGCCGATCAGGGCGAACGAGTGCTGATCTTCGACTACGACGCCCATCACGGCAACGGCACCCAAGCGGTCTTCTACAACGACCCACGAGTGCTCTTCGTCAGCGTGCATCAGTGGCCGCTCTACCCGGGCACCGGCCACTTCCGCGAAGTCGGCGAGGGGGTCGCTCGCGGCCGCACGCTGAACATCCCGTTGCCGCCAGGTGCTACCGGCGACGTATATCTGCACGCCTTCGATCAACTGGTCGCACCGGTGGCGGCGGCATTCGAGCCGACCTGGGTGATCATCTCGGCCGGATTCGATGCCCACCGTAACGACCCGATCACCGAACTCGGCCTCGCCGCTGGCGACTACGCGCCGCTCACCCGTCGGGTGCTCTCGCTCGTGCCCGCCGGCCACCGCTTGGTGATGCTCGAGGGTGGCTACGACCTGGAGGCACTCACCTTCTCGTCGGCCACGGTGCTGCGGGAGTTGGCCGATGTTGCCGGCAAGCCGCTCGAGGCCGCGACCGCCGGTGGGCCCGGCATGTCGGCCGTCGCGCAGATCTTCGATCACTGGGTTCGCGAAGGGCTGTTGTGATCCCAGTTCGCTTTCAGCCTGTGCTGGCTGAGTTGGCGCCGCTCAGTGAACGATTCCGCGCGGCCGGCCACCGGTTGTACCTGGTTGGGGGCACGGTGCGGGAACTGCTCAGTGGTGAGATCGACCCCGACGTCGATGTACTCGACTATGACGCCACCACCGACGCCCACCCCGACCAGATCAAGGCATTGCTGCATGGGTGGGCAGATGCCATGTGGACTCCCGGCGAACGGTTCGGAACGATCGGGGCCAAGAAGCGCGGTCCGCACGGCGACCGCGTCTACGAAATCACCACCCACCGGGCGGAGGCATACGCCGACGATTCACGCAAGCCAGTCGTTGAGTTCAGCGACGATCTCTCACTCGATCTGTCACGTCGCGACTTCACGATCAATGCAATGGCCCTCGAACTGACAAGCGAGGCGCCCACCTTGGCCGACCCCTTTGGTGGCGCGGCCGACCTTGCGACTCGCACGTTACGCACGCCACTCGCACCGCAGGTGAGCTTCAGCGACGACCCGCTGCGAATGCTGCGCGCGGCGCGTTTCATCGCCCGCCTCGGCGTTGTTCCCGTGCCCGATTTGGTGCAGGCCGTGCGCGAGTTGTCGGGCCGACTGGCGATCGTTTCAGCTGAACGTATCCGCGACGAACTCGACAAGCTCATGACGGTTCCAAACCCCTCGGCGGGATTGTGGTTCACCATCGCAACCGGGCTGTGCGAGCAATTTCTCCCGGAGTTACCGGCGATGCGGTTGGAGCAAGACCCGATCCACCGTCACAAGGATGTGCTGACGCACACCTTGGCGGTTGTCGAGAACGTCCGTCCGGACGCGCAACCCGACTTCGATTTCCGTCGCACCCGCCTTGCCGCCCTGTTCCACGATGTCGGCAAGCCACGCACCCGTGGGTACATGCAGGGAAAGGGGGTCACGTTTCATCACCACGATGCAGTTGGCGCTCGCATGACTCGCAAGCGGTTGGAGGCGCTGCGATACAGCAATGACGACGTTCAAGCGATCACCGAATTGGTTGCGCTGCATCTGCGTTTTCACACCTACGCGATGGGATGGACCGATTCGGCCGTGCGCCGCTACGTGCGCGACGCCGGACCGTTGTTGCGGGAGTTGAACGTGCTCACCCGTTGCGACTGCACGACGCGCAACGAGAACAAGGCGCTGATGTTGTCGCGTCGAATGGACGACCTGGAAGCGCGCATCGCGGAACTGGCGGAGAAGGAGGAGTTGGCGGCGATTCGCCCAGAGATTGATGGCAGCCAGGTGATGGAGCTACTCGGTGTGCCGCCGGGAAAGGTCGTCGGCAAGGCGCTGGCATTCCTGCTCGAGATTCGCCTAGAAGAAGGAATGATCGGCGAAGTCGAGATTAGGCGACGACTAAACGATTGGTGGCTGGAGCAGCAAGGGCGGTGAGGGTCGTCCAACCGGTACAGTTCGAAAGCAATTACGAATTGCCATTCCGACTACATGGAGGTGTGTGTTGCGAAAGCTCTTGATTGTGGTGGCCACGGGCGGGTTGGCTTGGTTGAGTGCGTGTGGTTCCGACGGAAACGATCGGCTCACGCTCGAACAGTTCCTTGCACAAGGTAACGAGATCTGCGTCACGGGAGACGCCGCGACCCAAGCGGCGACCGACGAACTGCTTGCCACCCAACCCGACGCGGCGGCGTTCGCCGTCTTCTACGCCGATGTCCTCGCCCCCAGCATCGAGGGCCAACTCGACGACCTCGCCGCGTTGGCCGCGCCCGCGGACATCGAGGATGAGGTCGACAAACTGCTGGCCGATGCCCGGGCCGCGCTCGACAGCTTTAGCGAGCTGGTCGCCTCCGATCCAGAGGCTGCCTTCTCCGGTGACGATCCGTTTGCCGATATCGACGCGCAAGCCGACGCCATCGGCCTCACCTCCTGCGGTGGCGCCTAGACACCTTGTTGCCTAGACACCTTGCTGCCTAGACACCTTGCTTGCGGCTGCGCATGACGAGCACCGACGGGAACAAAGGCTCGCGGCTTCGTTGATCGATGAGCTCGTGCACCGTGTCGAGGTGGAAGTTGCTGCGCTCGAGGGCCATATACAACTCGCTGAACGTGTTACCCACCGCGCCGTATGCCGCGCCGGCCGTTGCTCCGACAGAGCGGTCGGATCCGAACATTGCGGCCACGGGGTGAACGGAGGCAACAACAAATGGTCCGCCCGGCTTCAGCACCCGATGCACCTGACGAAGCACGCGGGCAAGATCGTCGACCGCGCCGAGTGAGTTGACGGCGAGGACGAGATCGACCGAGGCGCTCGTCGCAAAGCCGAGATCGGCAAGGTCGGCAACATGACACTCCACCCACACCTCGGCCCGTTCGGCGGCGGTGCGCACCGCAGTGATGCGGTTTGCGTCGGGGTCGATGGCGATGGCCTTTGCCCCATTGGCGGCCATCACGACCGAGTTCGGATTCTTGGCAACACCGAGTTCGATCACGCGCTTGCCGGCAACGTCGCCGCACAGGCGCAACTCGGCGTCGTCGGACACATTTGGCCCGTACCAGATACTCACGCGCCAAGTCTAAAGGGATAGTCTCGGCGGCCATGACGTTCGGCTTGGGTGCGCTGCGCGGAACGGGGGGTGTTGTCGATCACCGACTCGCCCGCCGCCACTTGATCAACGAATACCGTCGCGGTCGTCTGCGGCAGGATCAGGTGTGCGATGCACATCCCGAGTTGATCCGTGCTGCCAAGAACCTCGGGGCGGAAGCGACCGGCGATTGTCCCATCTGCTCGGAACGCGGACTGCGGTTGGTGACCTACGTATTCGGGCCGAGACTGCCGGCGCACGGACGGTGCGTGAGTACCGCCAAGGAACTGAACGCGCTCAACGCTCGCACGGAGGAACTCACTGCCTACGTCGTGGAAGCATGCGTCGACTGCCGATGGCATCACCTGTTGCGCGTGCTACCCGTCGGTCGTGGCGGCCAACGACGGGTCGCCGCCACCTCGTGAGCGACTCGTCGCTGATCATTGATCACCTGTTCACCTACGGCACGTTGCAACCGGGGGAGTCGCGCTGGCAGGAACTAGCGCCCTTCGTCGGTGATGAGGGGATACCGGCTTGCGTTGCCGGCAGGTTGTACGACACCGAACTCGATTATCCGGCCGCAATCTTCGACGACAGTTCTGTCACCGACCTGATCCATGGCCGCGTCTATCGGTTGCACTGCGACCGTCTTGCTGAAGCGCTTGCTCACCTTGATGAAGTCGAAGGAGCAGTGAGCGGGTCGTATCACCGCATCGCCGTACGCACCCTGATCGGACTGCAGGCTTGGGCGTATCAGTGTGGGGAGGCCGCGCTACTGCTGCGTCGCCTGCCCGAGGGCGATTGGTTGCGTCGCTGACCCGCGACCGATCGCTCTAGAAGGGGCTCAATCCCATGCGATTGCGCACGCTGATCGCCTCACCGGCGTGAGCGTGTGCGTGGCCGATCACCGGCCATTGCACGAACCACCACAACGGCTTGCCTGCCCACATCTTGTACAGCCACGGCACTTCGCGCTCGTCGAGGCCGGCTTTGTTGGTGAGCCGATAGTCGCAGTGGGGTTCGATGTCGAGCGCCAAGGTGCCCAGGTCGTCGAGCCACCGCTGGGTACCGTCGAACACCTCGCCGACATAGGCCAGCAGCGGATCAGCTTCCACCCGACCGGTCGCCTCGCGAGACTCGAGTTCGGCCAACGCCACCGCCGGCCCGGCACCGGCGAGACCGAGAACCTCGGCGTGGGCCCCAAAGAGGGGAGCGTGGTTGCGGATCACGACGTTGATGGCCAGATCTTGGTGGCGGGCGACGTGCAGCAATAACCCCGCGATCGTGCTGCCGCCGCCGTCGGCCTGCTCCTGCCAGCGTGATTTGGGAACCAACGCAACCACCGTGTCGAACCACTTCGAGCGCACCGACACCAGGTCGGCCAACATCCATTGATGAAGGTCCATTGCCATTGACGGTAGCCCAACCGCTCCGTCGCCGACTGGCCGAATCCTGCGCGCACCCCTGTGCCACGATCCGGGAATGGGTACCTCTCCGCAACGCAGCGAATGGCCGCTACACTCACCCGGTCATATTGGCCCTGCCCCACTTGGGGCCCCTGGTATCGCCAGGGTCCGAAGGGAGTTACACGCATGATGCGTGCGTACGAATTCATGGTCATTCTCGAAGGCGAGCTCGATGAAGTCGCCGCCCAGGACTGGGTGAAGTCGATAACCGACTCCATCACCAAAGCCGGCGGTCGTGTTCATGGCAAGCCCGATTGGTGGGGTCGGCGCCAGTTCGCCTACCCGATCAACAAGAAACAGTACGGCTACTACGCCGTGATGAACGTCGTGGCCGCCGGTGGCGCGCTCGACGAACTTGAGCGCTCGCTCCGTATCGCCGACGATGTTGTTCGCCACAAGTTGCTGCGTCTTCCCGATGCCGAGGCAGCTCGTCGCGGCATGACCGTCGCGGCCTGATCCACCAACAATTCCAGAAAAGGGAGCACCAACATGGCCGACAGCACCGTCACCATCGTAGGAAATCTCACCCGCGACCCCGAGTTGCGCTTTACCGCCGGAGGCAAGGGCATCGCCAGTTTCGGCGTCGCCGTCAACCGTCGTTGGCAGGCCAATGGCGAGTGGCAGGAGAAGGTCTCGTTCTTCAACGTCACCGCTTGGGACACGCTTGGCGAGAACTGCGCTGCATCGCTCACCAAGGGCATGCGCATCATCGTCACCGGTCGTCTCGAACAGCGCGAATACGAAACCAAGGAAGGCGAGAAGCGCAACGTTGTCGAAATCGTTGCCGACGAGATCGGTCCGTCGCTGCGCTGGGCGCGCGCCGAGGTCGAGCGCATTGCCCGCGACAGCGGAGGCGGCAGCAGCAGCAGTGGTTCCGCTGCCGGTGCGGGCAACGCTGCCGGCGGTCGCGCCCCAGATCCCGTGTACGGCGACGAAGAGCCTTTTTAGAGAACCCGACCGAAAGAACTGAAAGACAGGGCCATGGCCAGCAATAACAACAACAACAAGAAGACCAAGCCGAGGGCGCCCAAAGATGGGGCCAACCCGAAGAAATTCAAGAAGAAGACGAGTGTGCTGCTCACCGACAAGGTCGAGTACGTCGACTACAAAGACGTCAACCTGCTTACCCGCTTTGTCAGCGACCGCTCCAAGATCCGTAACCGGCGTGTTACTGGCAACACCGTGCAGCAGCAACGCGACATTGCGCAGGCGATCAAGAACTCGCGTGAGATGGCGTTGCTGCCGTACACCAAGCGCGTCGCTCAAACCCGCACCTCGCGGCCCCCACGCGATGGCGACGGCCGTCGTGGTCGCGACGAGTCGGCACCGCGCGAGAGTGGTGTTTCGGCAGTCGACATCGATGCGGTCGATCTTGAGGGTGTCGACGAATTCGAGGGTGGCGACTCCGCTGACCTCGCTGGCGAGACACTGGCCACCGAAGGCATGGAGGCCTGATCATGAAACTGATTCTTCGATCAGATCGCAAGGGCGTCGGCAAGCGTGGCGACATCGTTGATGTTGCCGAGGGTTACGCGCGCAACTTCTTGTTGCCCAAAGGTCACGCGATGAAGGCCACCGACGGTGCCGTATTGCAGGCTGGCGCTATGCGCCGCGCCCGCGATCTTCGCGATGCGCAAGATCGCGAGAGCTCGCAGACCATTGCTTCGGCGCTCGTCTCCAAGACCATCACCATTGCCGTCAAAGCCGGCGCCGAGGGCCGCCTGTTCGGTTCCGTAACGGCCTCCGATGTCACGGCCGCCGTGGAAGCGCAGACCAAGATCGTGCTCGATCGCCGCAAACTTCACGTCGATCACATCAAAAGCATCGGTACCTACAGCGTCGTTGCCAGGTTGCACCACGACGTCGAGTTCCCGATCACCATCGAAGTCGTCGCCAAGTAACCGGTGTTCGCTGTTATCCACAGCGTTCTCCACAACCTTCACGCACACCCGAGCGTTACCCTCACCACAGCCCCGGCTGCGTTGTCCCTGGCACGCATCCGGGGCTGCGCTGTCTCCGGTCCGCTGGCGACAGTCTCGAATTGTCCACAATCTTGTCCACAGACAGACCCACAGCTAACTCCCAACTTGCTCCCATAGCGATTCACAGGCCGACTCTGGGAAGGTGAACACCCCATGACAGACTCTCGCCGCGACTCAGCCAACTCACGAGATTTCGGCCGTGAGCGACCGTCGGGACGGTCGACGGCTGGGCGCGTGCCGCCGCACAACCTCAGCGCCGAGGAGAGCCTGCTTGGTGCCCTGTTGCTGTCGCGCGAAGTCGTCGGCCAGGTGGCCGAGCTCGGTCTCAACGTCGAGCATTTCTACAAGCCTTCCCATCAGCACATCTATGCCGCCATTCGTGGACTGATGGCAACTGGCCAACCGGTCGACGTCGTCACGGTCGCCGACGACTTGCGTCGTAACGGGTTGCTCGACGAGATCGGCGGCGCACAAGCGCTGCTCGAACTGCAGAACGCAACGCCGGCGATCTCCAATGCTTCGCGCTACTCGAAGATCGTGCAGGACACTGCTGTGCTGCGACGCCTGATCGGTGTTGCAGGCGAAATCACCGAACTCGCCTACCTCGAACCCGACGATGTCACCAAGGCACTCGACGAGGCCGAGACCAAGGTGTTCGAGGTTGCCGAGGATCGAGTTGTCGATTCCACCCGACCGCTATCGGATCTGTTGCCAGTGGCGATGGACAAGTTGCAGGAAACCTTCGAGCGCGGCGACATCATCACCGGTATCGCCACCGGGCTCAACGACCTCGACGAACTGTTGTCAGGCCTGCAGCCGAGCTCGCTCAACATCGTCGGTGCCCGACCATCTGTGGGCAAGACCGCTCTCGGCCTCGGCATCGCGGCGCACGTCGCCAAGACCACTCACAAACCGGTGCTGGTGTTCTCGCTGGAGATGGGCCACGCCGAGCTGACGCAGCGAATTCTCTCGAGCGAGGCCGAGGTCGAGTCGCAGAAGCTGCGTTCCGGTCGACTCGCCGAAGCCGACTGGACCAAGATCGGCCGCGCGATCAACCGCATCGACAGCGTGCCGCTGTACCTCGACGACAACCCACGAGTCACCGTTATCGAGATCAGAGCGAAGGCCCGTCGGTTGAAGTCGCGCCACGGTGGCTTGGCGTTGATCATGATCGACTACCTGCAGTTGATGAGCAGTGGTGGCAACGTCGAGAATCGTCAGTTGGAGGTCAGCGAGATCAGTCGCGGCCTGAAGGTGCTCGCCCGTGAGCTCGACGTTCCGATCCTTGCCCTCAGCCAGCTGAGCCGCAACCTGGAAACTCGCGCCGACAAGCGCCCAATGCTCGCCGACCTTCGCGAAAGCGGATGCCTCACTGCCGACACTCAACTGGTCCGAGCGGACACGAACCAACCGGTCACGCTGGGCGAGTTGGTTGCACAGGGTGCGACGGATGTGCCGGTTTGGTCGCTCGACGAGCACTACCGACTGGTGGAGGGCACAGTTACCAACGCCTTCAGTAGCGGAGTCAAAGACGTATTCCGACTTCGTTTCGCGTCGGGTCGGGTCATCGAGGCGAGCGGTAACCATCCATTCCTGTCCCTAGACGGCTGGGTGCGCGTCGAATCATTGGCGATCGGCGATCGTTTGGCCGCGGCGTCGGCAGGAGCGAGCGATGTCAACCCGGTTGCGGATGCTTTCGATGCTGTGCCACGCGATGTCTGGCGCTACATCGCGGAGAAGGAGTTGCCGGTGGCTTTGCCATCGATGATTTCTCCGATATCGCGTGAGCGGCTCGGGCGCGTAGCCGCGGCCACGAACGATCAATGGCTCGAAGATCTGGCGAGCTCGGATGTGTTGTGGGATCGCTTGGTCGAGATCGAGCCACTCGGCCCGACCGAGGTGTTCGACGCTACGGTCGAACCGCACCACAACTTCGTGGCCAATGGGCTTGTTGCCCACAACTCGCTCGAGCAGGACGCGGACGTGGTGATGTTTCTCTACCGCGACGAGGTGTACAACCGCGACTCGCCCGATAAGGCCAGCGCCGAGTTGATCATCGCCAAGCATCGCTCCGGGCCTACCGGTCTGGCTCGTTTGGTGTTCCGCAGTCAGTACGCCAAATTCGGCAACGCCGCCCGCGGCGTGTAGGGATAGAAGCGATGTTGCTCGGCAAGGATCTGATCGTTTGGTTGCTGCTCGCCCTTGGCGGAGCACTGTTCGCCGGCAACGTAATGGCGATCGTGCGACCGCCGCCCACCGCACGCGCCGAGGGTGATCTCGAACGGGCGCCACGCATCCGTAGCATCACCATGGCAGCGATCGGTTTCGTCGTGGCGGTGGTCGCCTTGGCGGCGCTGCTCAACAACTAACCGCTCAACAACTAACCGTCTCAACGGGTAAGGGGTGAAGGTATGCCGGCGAACGTCACGGTTGTGCAGATCTCCGATTGCCACTTGCAACGTGAGTCGAACTCCGGCGATGGTTCGCCCGACGAAGCCTTGCGCCGGGCGATCGAGTTGGCGACCGCAGCTGCTCCCGACGTGGTGCTACTAACCGGAGACATCGCCGACGACGCATCCACCGAGGCGTACGAGCGTGTCGCCGCCGCGGTGGCTGTGCTGGGCGTGCCGGTGCTCGCGATTCCCGGTAACCACGACGAGCCTGCTGCGGTCGCCGCGACTTTCGGTTCGGTCGCGGACTACGAGATCGGTGGTTGGCGGTTGTGCATGGTGGACACGACCATTCCTGCGACCATCGCCGGCAGCATCGATGTAGCGGCGTTGCTGCACCGACTGGGCCCGATCGATGGCCCTCCCACCGTGGTCGTTCTTCATCATCCGCCGATCACCACCAGCACGCATCCTTGGTTCCAACTCGACGGCGCGCAGCAACTGGTGGCGGCACTCAACGCCCGCGGCGACGTGCGGGTGGTGGTGTCTGGTCATCTGCATGAAGCGTTCAATGTGGTGCTCGGCGACGTTTCCTACATCGGCTGCTCGTCCAGCTGGTACTCGCTGAAGCATCGCAATCACGAGTACATGCTCGACAATGGTCACGTCGGTGCGCTGGCACTTTCGCTCACCGGCGATGGAACCTTCAGCTGGCGGCGACTACCCGATCCGAACGAAACGAGCACCCTGTTGTGAAACGAACGATCGAAGCAGTGGTTACCGCTGCCGTGGCGGCGACGATGGCGTGGTTGCTCGGTGGTCTGCTGCACCCCATGGTCGGAGTCGCGATGGCGACTGCCGCCGGACTCAACGGTGCGATCAGCGGTTGGCGCCAGATCTATGCCTGGCGTTCGCTCCAGGGATGGATTGCGTTCGTGCTCGACTCCACCTGGGCGACACTGTCCGTCGCTGTCGGCTTGCTCACCCATGTCGCCGGGCGACTGAAAGGCCCGCTCGGCTATGAGGTGAACCTCAGCCACCGCCAGAACCGACACGTCTATCGCGACGGCTTCAGTCTTCAGCCCGGGTTCGCGCTGACTGTCGGCAACGTGATTTCCGGCGCCGGCGACGTGGATGTTCCTCGTCGGCGCCGGCTGATCACCGACCACGAGGCTGTTCATGTGTGGCAGGCCAGGTGGTTCGGGCCGCTCTATCTTCCGCTGTACGGACTCTGGTCGCTTGCGGGCATCATCGGCGGAGTGGTGGTGTGGCTGCGCGGTGGGCGCAAGGAGAAACTGGGCAAGGCCGTCGAATCGTGCTCGTACTACCTCAACCCCTACGAGTGGTGGGCGTACAGCCGCGACGACCTGTGGCCACCTCCTGGAAAGCTGAAAGGTGTCGGTTGGAGCAAACCAGCGGTGCGCCCGTTGGCAGATGTCCGTGCGGACCGCGCCAAGAAGTTCGCCGAACCAATCGTCAACGACGCGGTCAACCGGTAGCGCCGAACACCACCGGTGGCGGAGCGAACTCCGCCGCGTGCGGGAACATGATCTGAGCGGTGACACCGCGGGTCAGCTCGCCCAACTGCTGCGCGGTCGCAACCATCAGATCGTCAAGGCTGAGCAGGCCGCAGACGGTGTCGCCGTCGAGCACCGGCAACCGGCGTACGGCGTGGTGGCCGAACGCCTTGACTGCGTCGGCGATGTCGGAGTCGGCCGCAACCGCCACCACGTTCATGCTCATGATCGAATCGACGCGCGCGTCGAGGGGTAATGCCCGGGCGAGACCGCGAACGACGATGTCGCGATCGGTGACGATGCCTACGAGTCGGCGGTGATCCACAACGACCAGTGTGCCGACCCCATGTTTGGCCATTTCGCCGGCCGCCTCGGCCAGCGTGGCAGCGGCCTCGATCAACACTGCCGAGCGCTGAGCGGTGTCTCGAACCTTCATTGCAGTACCTCCTGCTTCGGCGACTTTCGGTCGCCGCGTACTTGTTCAACTGCGCAATCCGTGCCCGGGAAGAAGAGAGTTGTGTGACCGTCGTCGTCCCATCGCACGCGGAACGGTTCAGTTCCGTTGGGCCCGAGAGTTTCGAGAACCTCACCGATTCGATCCGGCTGGCCGATTCGATGGCCGCGGACGACGAGTTGGTTTCCTGGTCGCGCTTTCATGTCGCCACCTCCAGCCCATTATTCCCGTGAAAGGGGCCAGCCGACGAGAGGCTTTGGTCTCTAGCTGTAACCCGCGCCGCGCGAGACTCAGCGGCGTGCGCATACTGGTCGTCGAGGACGAAACCGTCATCGCGCGCGCCCTCATCGAGGGACTTTCAGCCGAGGGTTATGCCGTCGATCATGCCGACTCCGGCGACACGGCACTCTGGATGGCGACCGAGAACTCCTACGACGCGATCGTGCTTGATCTGATGCTGCCACGGATGAACGGGTTCCTTGTCTGTCGCAACCTGCGCGAGCGGGGAATCGCCACGCCGATCCTGGTGCTGACGGCGAAGGACGGCGAGTTCGATCAGGTCGAAATTTTGGACACCGGCGCCGACGATTACCTTGCCAAGCCGTTTTCGTTCGTCGTACTACTTGCCCGCCTGCGAGCGCTGCTGCGACGTGGTCCCAGCGGTACGCCGGCGACGCTTGAAGTGGATGGCCTCGTACTCGATCCGGCACGTCACAGGTGTTCCCGGGATGGCACGGATGTCGAACTTTCGCCGCGTGAGTTCGGCCTGTTGCGGTATCTGATGCACAACGCTGGGCGAGCGGTGCCCAAGCGTGAACTCATCGAACACGTGTGGGGTGACGACGAGGTCGATGAGAACGTCTTGCAGGTCTACGTCGGCTACTTGCGCCGCAAGATCGATGAGCCGTTCGGTCGCAGCACGATCGACACGGTGCGGGGGATCGGGTACCGGTTGTCGCGGTCTGGCAGCTGACGTGGGTTCCTTGCAACGTCGCGTCGCGACGATGACAACGTTGCTGGTCGTGCCGCTAACGGCCACGGTCGGCCTGTTGGTGGTAACGGAAACATGGCGGCGCTCGAACGCGGAACTTGACGAGAAGGCCTTTGCCCTCGCCGAACGCATTGACGACGCCATCTCGGGGTCATTCGATGGCGAAGGTTTCGAGCTGCCAGAACTCGCCGACTTCGAGAAGGTCTTGTTGCTCACCGCGAATGGCGATGTTCAGTTCGTCGCCGAAGGTCTCGACAGCGATCTTGTGCAGACGGTCATCGACGAACAACTCGACCTGGCCTCGCTCGGCGATCTCGACGTGCAACTGACCGATCTCGACGTCGACAACGAAACCTGGGCGTTCGGCCTCACCAAATGCTCCGAGCAGGCGGCATGTGGGTCGTTGGTGGTGGTTCGTCAACCGGAATCGTGGTGGGGTCACCTGCAGGGTCAACTGCTTTGGCTGTTCGCGGCTGTCGCCGTCGCCGCGCTGTTCAGTGAATTCGCCACGCGGTGGATAGTCAGAAGGGCGCTGCGCCCGGTCGATCGAATGCGCGCCGAGCTTGACTCGATAACGGCTACCGATCTCGGTCGACGGGTGCCGCTGCCGCCGGCGGGTAGTGAGTTGCGTGGGCTGGCGGCGAGCTTGAACCACGCGGTTGATCGCGTCGAGTCAGCCGCCGACTCGCAGCGCCGCTTCGTTTCCGATGCCGCTCACGAACTACGTAGTCCACTCACCGGAATCAGAGCGACGCTCGAGGTCGCGATGCGTTCGCCTGAGCAATCCGACGCGGCCCTCGAAGTCGCCCTCGGGCAGGTCGACCGGACATCACGCTTGATCGATGATCTGCTCATGCTTGCCCGTCAGGATGCCGGCGTCGCCCCGGCGCACCGAGTGCTTGCCGATGTCGACGAACTGGTTCGTCAGGAGTGCCGCGAACTCCGCTTGCGGCATCCCACCTTCGTCCTCGATCAAGGAGACATCGCGCCGGTGCAGCTTCGCGTGGATCCGTCGGCGATCGCCCGACTGTTTCGCAACCTTCTCGACAACGCTGCCATGCACGGTGCCACCCAGGCGCGGGTCAGCCTGCGACCAACGGCGGACGCGATTGTCTTCAGGATTGCCGACGACGGTCCCGGAATCTCTGAGTCCGATCGTGTTCGCCTCTTCGACAGGTTCGTCCGGCTCGACGGCTCTCGTGCGCGCGCAACAGGCGGTTCTGGGCTCGGGCTGGCGCTGGTTGCCGGGATTGCCGGTGATCACCGTGCGACTGTGCGGATCGACGCCAGCGAACTCGGCGGGATCGCTTTCGTCGTCGAGTTTCCGTTCTCAGCGATTTCACAGCAAGGCTCACCGTCGCCTCAGTGAATCGGAGCGCTTTCGCAGGCGCGCTTCTTGATGATGTGTTCGTGCCCGACCGGACACCAACGATCAAGGAGAACAAATATGAGCCGCAATCGCAACCAACGCCGACTGCTACTGGCAGCCGGCGTTGGTTCAGCAGTCGCATTCCTCGCCGTCGGTATCGAAGTCGCACCGGCCTCGGCGATCGTCGGCGGCAGCGACACAGCGATCGAGGAACTGCCCTGGCAGATCTCGCTGCAAGACATCGACGGACACATTTGTGGCGGCACGGTGATCGATGCCACTCACGTAGTTACCGCTGCACACTGCACTGAGGGCGAGACAGCCTCGGGTCTAACCGTTGTCGCCGGAGTCACCGACCTCGATGACTCGAACTCGCAACGCTTACCCGTGACGGCGATCTTCAGTCATCCCGGCTACGCCAATGGTGAAGCCGCCGACATTTCCATCCTCCAGTTGGGCGCGCCGCTGACTTTCGGGGCAACCGTTTCTTCGATCGCCATGGCGAGCGAGGCAGACATCGATACCGCTACCGGTGCGGTGGTCAGCGGCTGGGGCGCTCTCGGTGAAAACGACGACGGCACGACAATCCTGCAGTCGACCCCGATCCCGTTGGTGGATGACGCCAGTTGCGAGGTGTTGATGGAGGCGGCCGGCAGTGGGATCGTCCCGGCAAGTGAACTGTGCGCCGGCGGTGATGGAACCGACTCGTGCTACGGCGACAGCGGTGGTCCGCTGGTCGTCTTCGATGCGGCCGGCGTAGCCCGGTTGGCCGGCATCGTGAGTTGGGGCACCGAGTGCGGCACTGCGACACCCGGCGCCTACACCGAGGTACCCGCATTCACGGACTGGATGGCGTCTGTCCTGGCCGGCGGCCAAGCTCCGGACGAGGTCGGTCCTTCCGCAGACGACGAATGGATCGACGACGAATGGATCGACGACGAATGGGTCGACGACGAATGGGTCGACGACGAGGGTGGCTGGGAAGTGTGGGACGAAACGGAAATCAACGAGTACTACGAATCGATCTGGCTCGATTGATCAGACGTGAAGCCGAGCCACCAAGCATCGGTGGGTGCTTGGTGGCTGTCGGCCCGGCCATCGCGGTGAAAAGTCCAGCCGGCACTGTCGCGGACGTTGGAGTGTTCCATCCAGAACAGCGTCATCGCCGGCAGCGATCGGCTCTCGCCGTCGCCGGTCCAGCGACCTGGTGTCGCGGTGAAGACTCCGCGCATCGCGAGTTGTTCGTCCCAGGGCCTGCCAGGCTGAACCGGTCGCATGACGCCGTGACCGCGCCGCACCATCAGGTTCAGGTCGCGTGTCGCGCCCGCGAGAAGTCGGCAATCCGGAGCGCTTGCGCCATCGAAGCGCAGTGGCGGATCGCCAGGTGCGAGATGTCGCTCGCCGCCGTCGAGTCGGAGTGCGATCCCCTGGCCGGCGATCAGCACCAGCCAACGTTCGACACCCTCGAAGACTGAGAAGGGTCCGTCGGCCTCGACGTCGGCCACACTGATGCGCAGGTCCCAATTTTCGATCGAGGGCCACGCCAGCAACTCACGGGTGTAACCACCACCGTTCCGCCACATCTGAGGCTCGACATCCGCCACGCGAATCAGTTGCGGCGACACCTCATCGAAGCTAGCTGACCGTTCGATGGAGCGGGTGACGGGAATCGAACCCGCGTTCTCAGCTTGGGAAGCTGATGTTCTGCCTCTGAACTACACCCGCGAACAGGAGACGAGGATACTCCGACGGCAACTACTGTCGACAGTGTGATCCTGTCCGACGGCACGCTGC
>JACQZX010000156.1 GCA_016213665.1 Actinomycetota bacterium
ATGGTTTCGAGCGCCGGCGCAATCACCAGTTCGATGCGGTCGGAAACTCCCGCCAGTTGCCAGTGCTCGCGGGCGATGGCGGTCCATTCCTCGCTGACGTCGCAGCAGATCAGCTTGCCGTTAGGCCCGAGTCCGCGTGCGATGCTGAGCGCGGAGTAGCCGGTGAACGTGCCGATCTCGATGGCGTTGCGTGCACCGATAGCGCTGGCCAGGCTCTCGAAGACTGTGCCCGGGTCGCCACCGATCTGCATACGGCTGAAGTCGCCGGTGCGTTGCTCGGTGGCGGTCATCAACTGTCGCTGCACGTCGTCGGGTTTGGTGGAGTGGGCCGAGATGTAGTCGGCCAGTTCGACATCGACTACGTGTGCACGTGATGGAGGCACCGGCTTACGCTTGGTCGTTCAGGAACACCAGCGGGATTTCACGCTCGGTCTTGCGTTGGTAGCCGCCGTACCCCTTGTAGGCGGCGACGATCTTGGGCCACAGTTCGGCCTTTTGTTCGGCGGTGGCGACGGTGGCGACCATCGGCTTGGCCGCACCACCTTTCCATTCCACCTGCACGTCGGGCTTGGCCAGCAGGTTCAAGTACCAGGCCGGGTGGTGGTCTTCGCCGCCTTTCGATGCGACGATCACGATCGTCTCACCCACCTGCACCGGTGAGGTGAGCATGACGGTGCGAGCCTCGCCACTCTTGCGGCCGGTGGTGGTGAGCTTGAGCACCGGCATGCCGGCGGTCTGCCAGCCGATCTTGCCGAAGCTGAGGGTCAACATCGTCTTGTGAAGGAGGTTCATGGTTTTCAACTGCAGGTCGCTGGGCATGGGCCAAACCTTACCGCTGCCCGTAATGTCGCTGTTCATGGCCAGCCGCACGGGTGACGGATTTCTTCGCTGCTCCGATGGTCACTCTCGCTGGGGCCTGTTCGGAGCCGCGGGCATTGTGTTCGTGTTGCGCCGCGAAGACGAGCCGGTGCTGGTGATGTTGCAGCAGCGGTCGGTGTGGGCACACGAGGGTGGCACGTGGAGTTGCGCCGGCGGGGCTATCGACGAGGGGGAGACGCCGCTCGAAGCAGCGCTGCGCGAGGCGAGCGAGGAGGTCGGCGCGATTCCCGAACGACGCACAATCTTGGGCGAGTACTTGTTCGCGCCTGCGACCGACTGGTCGTATACGACGGTTGTGTTGGAGGTCGACCATCCCTTCGGCGGGTCGATGAACTTTGAGACCGACGCGGTGGCGTGGGTGCCGGTGGAACTCGTCGATCACCTCGATTTGCACGCCGGCTTCGCCGAGGCGTGGCCGCACCTGCGGGCAATCGTCGAGCACCGGTAGCGTGTTTCTTCTGTGAGCAACCACCCCTTCCGTCCGCTGCGGCATCGGGCGGTTCGGATGTTGCTCGGGGCTTCGGTGGTGAGCGATGTCGGCACCTGGGTGCAGTTGATCGTCGTCGGCAGTCTGGTGGCCGCCGACACCGGGTCGGCGGTGCAGACAGGTCTCGTCGCGCTGGCCACTTTCATGCCGCAGGGAATTGCGTCGCCGTTCGGGGGCCTGCTCGCCGATCGCCACGATCGTCGCAAGGTCTTCGCCACCGCGTTGTTGGCACAGGCGTCGGTTACCGCCGTGCTGGCGATCGTGTTGGGGTTTGGTGTGCGCACACCGTCGATCTTGACGGCGCTCATTCTCGTGGGCAGCGCCGCGGGTGCGCTCGGTGCGCCCAGCTCGGCCGCGATGCAACCCGATCTCGTGCCGCCCGAGGAGTTGATGGCGATGGTGTCGCTGGGTGTCTACTCGTGGAACAGCGGGCGCATCATCGGGCCGCTGTTGGGTTCGGTGTTGGTGCTTACCGTCGGCCCGGCATTGACGATCGGGTTCAACGCGTTCAGCTTCGTGGTCATGGCCGGCGCGGTGGCGTTGCTTCGCCGACCCTTCCGTCCGCAGGGCGGTGATGGCGTGGATCGCACGGTGCGACAGCAACTGATGATCGGCTGGTGCGCGCTGCGCACGACGCCGGGCTGCCTCCACGGTGTCGCCTTCTTGGTGCTGTTCAACCTGACGCTCATCCCCTTCATGGGATTGATCCCGATTTACGTGAAGGCCGAATTCGGCGGGGGCACGTCGATGGCGGGAGCAGTTGCCTCCGCGCAGGGCGTCGGAGCGATCGTCGGTGGCGTAACCGTCACCTGGCTCGCCACGCGCTTGGCGCGAAGCGCGCTGATCAAGGGTGCGCAATTCGCGATGGCGGGCGCCTTGCTGGCCTACGCGTTGGCACCGACGGTGGTTTGGCTGGTTGCGAGTGCGTTCATGTTGGGCGGCGTGGTCGCGGCGATGTTCATCATGTCGTCGTCGATCGTGCAACGCGATGCAACCTCGGCCAGTCGCGGCCGGGTCGTTTCGATCATGCACGCGTCGATGGGAATCTCCTACGGCATCGGTTTGCTGTTCGTCGGGTCGTTGGGCGATGTCGTCAATCTTCACGTGGCGTTCAGCGTCGGTGCCGGACTGCTGTTGGTCGGGTTCGGATTGCTGACACGCCGATCGCGGAACTGGCGGGCGGCGATCGACGGTTCCGAGCAAGTCGGCCGCGACACCGTTGTCGTCGGCCCACTGTCGGTCATCGCGGGCGACTGAACTAGCCGCTCAATGCCCGGTTCCCGGAGGCCCGGAGAAACTCGACTAACAGTGCTCTTCCAAGAGGGGAGCGTTGGGTGTGGTCGACGTGATCGTTTCGGTTACCAACGCTCGCACTTCGGCAAGCCGCCAGCGATAGGGGTCGACCAGTGGCCGCCCGAGATGCAGCGCCCGAATTGCGCTCTTGCCACCGGCTTCCAAGAAGCGATCGATCAGTTGCGCGAAGTCGTCGAGTTCGCTGCGAGAGATGTCGGTGTGCACGGCATTACCGAACGCCGAGACCAACTCGGTGAACCCGAACACAAGCGCCATCGGTGTGAACGCGCCGGCGATGCCGCCGAGCACGCATTGTTGGCGCGCCATGCGGTGGGTGTCGCTGTCGGCGGACCGTGTGCGCGAGTACGCCAATGCCAGCGTGCCGTCCATGTGCTGCTGGCCGGCTTCGATGAATTCGGGTAAGTCGTGTTTGGCGCCTTGTGGGTTGCCGGGCGTCGGCATGCGCTTGGTGACGTTGATGTCGATGCCGCCGAGTGCGTCGACGACATCGACGAAACCTGCCATGTCGACCAGCACGTAGTTGTGGATCGGTATGCCCAGCAGTTGTGAGATGCCGAGCTTGATTGCCTGCGACCCGGCGTCGTCAACGCCGCCGACCAATTCGCGGGTCTGGTCGACGCGCGTCCATACGGCGTTGGCAAGGTCGGTGAAGCCATCCGGATACCGTTCGGCCAGGGCTGTGCCTTCGGGGAAAGGCATGCGTTCCAGGTTGCGCGGTATCGAGATGATCACGGTGTCGCCCGTGACCGAATCGATGGAGACGACGATGATCGAGTCGGTGCGCAAGCCGCGGCGCCCAGGGCCGGCATCGCCGCCGAGCAGAAG
>JACQZX010000161.1 GCA_016213665.1 Actinomycetota bacterium
CGAACTTCGTGTGGAAGGCGCCTACGACTATACGAAGCGAAATAATCCCCAGGTAAACCTCTTCGACAACGTGTCTGGCTGGGATGGGCAAACGGTTTTTCGCGGCCCGATCACCAACGCGATCTGGGGCACGCCCGAAAAGAACATGCTGCGTCGCGCCCGCCTCGACGCCGCACGCGTCGAGCCCGGGTACAAGGGCAACCAACTTGGGCTGCCCACGTTCCTGCTTGGCGGCGCGATCATCTCCACGCTGTTCAGCGGCATACATGCGTTCATTCGCTGGGCGTTCAGTGGCATGGCAGGAATCATCATCCTCGCCGCAGTCTTGGCGGTTGTCTTCGGCGGCTTGGCGTGGGCGGCGTTGTACGCGGCCGGGGTCGCCCGTCGACGCATCCGGCTGAGCACCGATCAGCCGATGCACGCGCTGTGGGAGACGATCGGTGCTTGCGGCAACCCGCCCAAGGACAGCAGTTACGACTTCGCCGCTTACGCGATCGTGCTGTTGACACTCACCTGGGTGTTGGTGCCGACGGCGGTGTGGCTGATCGTCACCCGCGGGTTTCAGTGACTGTGCCGCCTAGTGACCGAGATCGTCGAAGCGGTCGACATTGCGTAGCGACGGGAAGCACAGCCACCACATGCCGACGATGACGATCGTGGCAATGCCACCGCCGACCACCGTCGCCGGGGTTCCGGCAACCTGGGCGACAATGCCGCTCTCGAATGCACCCAACTCGTTGCTGGCGCCGATGAACACGTTCTCCACGGCGAGAACGCGACCACGTTTCTCGTCGGGCGTCACCAACGGCACGATCGATCCGCGTACGTAGACACTCACCATGTCGGCTCCCGCCAACACGATGAGAGCGACGAAGGCGAGTGCATAAGAACGGGTCAGCCCGAGCACGACGGTGGCCGTTCCGAAAACGAAGACGGCGAGCAGCAGCAGACGACCGACCCGACGTCGCAGCGGAACGAAGGCGAGTGCAATGGCCATCAACGCCGCGCCGATGCCTGGAGCCGCGCGCAGCCATCCGTAACCGAGTTCGCCGACGCCGAGACGCTCCTCCGCGATCGCGGGCAACAAAGCAACCGCTCCACCAAACAGGACAGCGAAGAGGTCGAGCGAGATCGCTGCAAGCAGGATTGGTGTGCGGCGAATAAACACCAACCCCTCGACGGCGCTTCGAAAAGTCGGTCGACTGTTGGCGCCGGGCTCGGGCTTGCGGATGAAGCGCAGGCCGGCATACAGAATCGCCGCCACGAACATCATCATCGAAGAAGCGAGGTAGGCGACCCACGGCGAGATCGCGTAGAGCACTCCAGACAGAACAGGCCCGAGAATGGTGGCGCCGGTCCAGGTCGCGGAGTACATCGCGACTACCTGGGGTAACCCACCATCTGGTGCCACCATCGGCGGCATCGTGCGGGTGGCCGGCGCAAGGAACGCGCGCGCGACGCCGTAGACGAAAGCAATCACAAACAGCGGCCAAACTTCCGTCGGATCGCTCAGCGCGTAGAACAGCAACGCAACCGATGAAGCCGTCTCGCCTGCGATCGCGAACAGCGCGACGAGCTTGCGGTTGAAGCGGTCGGTGACGGTGCCGGTGACCAACACCAGCAGCATCGCCGGCAGGAACTCACACAATCCGATCCACCCGAGGTCGGCCGGACGGCCAGTAATGCGGAAGGCTTGCAGCCCTAGCGCCGCCGCCTGCAACGACACGCCCGTGTTGAGGACTCCGTTGGCGAAGAGAAGCGCACGCACATCGCCAAAACGAAGTACATCGCGAGTCGACATCGGCACGCGGTCAGCGGGTTGCACAGCTTGAACAAAGATAGCGACGAAGTGCTACACATCGTTCTATGACTTCTCTAGCGAACGACACCCGGTGGCTCGATGCCACAGCACAGGCCGCGATGGTGGCGGCCGGCGACGTGACGGCCTCCGAGTTGCTGGAAGCGGCGATCGAGCGCATCGAGGCAGCCAACCCAGAGCTGAACGCGGTGATCATTACCTGGTTCGACGAGGCACGCGCTACCGCTGCCGGCGAACTTCCCAGTGGGCCGTTTCGCGGGGTGCCAACCTTGCTCAAGGATCTGTGGGCTCACTTTGCCGGGCAGCCACTGACCAACGGTTGTCAGGCGTTGAAGGACACAATGCCGAGGTCGGAGGTCGACACAACTTTGGTTTCCAGATTCCGCGCGGCTGGGTTCGTGATTGCCGGGCGCACCAACAGTCCCGAGTTCGGCAGCCTGCCGACCACAGAGCCGACCGCGTGGGGCGCCACACGAAATCCGTGGAACCACAACCACTCGTCGGGTGGCTCAAGCGGCGGCGCAGCCGCGGCGGTGGCAGCAGGAATGGTGCCGATCGCGCACGCCAGCGACGGCGGCGGCAGCATTCGCATCCCTGCTTCCGCGTGCGGACTGGTCGGGTTGAAGCCCTCGCAGGGTCGCATCACCCTCGGGCCGTACCGCGACGAGAGCAATCTCGGAGTGGAACTGTGCGTCAGCAGGAGTTTGCGCGACACCGCAGCACTGCTCGACGCTGTACGCGGTCCGGGTATCGGCGACACTGTCATCGCGCCGACTCCCACACGGCCCTACATCGCGGAACTGGGCTCCGACCCCGGGCGCCTACGCGTGGGATTGCTCGATCACAACCCCGCCGGCGGCGCGGTGCACGACGAGTGTGTGCTCGCGGTTCGCAATGCCGCCGCGATCCTCGAGTCGCTCGGCCACCACGTCGAGCCTGGCTTTCCGCAAGCGATGGCCAATCCCGAATTCGGGCGTAGGTTCGCCGCGCTCTGGAGCACCAACATGGGTGTCGGCCTCGAGCGCATCGCCGCGCAGCTCGGGCGTGAACTACGACCCGATGACGTCGAGCCGGTGAATTGGGTTCAGGGTGAATATGCCCGAAAAGTCAGTGGCGTCGATTACGCAATGGCGCTGGCTGCGAACGTCGATTTTCGCAGGGCAACCCAGCAGTGGTGGCACGACGGGTGGGATCTATTGCTCTCCCCAACGCTTGCCGAACCACCGGTGCCACTGGGCACTTTCGCCAACAACGCGGATCACCCGTTGGCGCCGATGGCGCGCGCGGCCGCTTATGTGCCGTTCACACCTGCGTTCAACGCCAGTGGGCAGCCGGCCATCAGCCTGCCGCTGCATTGGACTTCCGATGGCCTGCCTGTCGGCGTGCAATTGGTTGCGGCGTACGGCCGCGAAGACGTGCTGTTGCGGGTTGCCGCACAACTCGAGCAGGCACAACCGTGGGGTGCACGCCACCCCTGACCACGACCCGTCAGTCGCCGCGCATGCTGTCGACCGGCGGGGGCACCTCGACACCCCACCTGCGCATGCCCTGTTCCACACGGGCGATGAGAGTTTCGACAACAGCGATGCGGGCGTAGCGCTTCTGGTCGGCGCCGATCACCTCCCACGGCGCCAGTTTGTGATCGGTGCGGGCGAACATCTCCTCGGCGGCAACCTCGTAGTCGCGGTTCTTCTCCCGGTTGCGCCAATCCTCGTCGGTGAGCTTCCACCGCTTCAGTGGGTCGGCAGCACGCCCCTCGAACCGGCGTAGCTGCTCATCGTCGCTGACGTGCATCCAGAACTTGACGACGATCAGGCTCTCCAGACACAGAGACTCCTCGAAGTCGACGATCGCCTTGAACGCCCGCTTCCATTCGGCGCGTTTCGCGAAACCTTCCACCCGCTCGACCAGGATCCGGCCGTACCAACTGCGATCGAACACGGCCATCTCGCCGAGGCCGGGCAATTCTTGATAGAAGCGCCACAGGAAGTGATGGTTCTTCTCCCGCGTGGTCGGCTTGCTGTACGACACGACCTTGTATTGGCGCGGATCGAGATGACCGACGACCGACCTGATGGCACCGCCCTTGCCGGAGGCATCGGGACCTTCGAGAATCACGAGCAGCCCGGGCCCAAGTGTTCCGTTACCGAGCAATCCGCCGAGGTGCAACCGCAGTTGCGAGATGCGCTCTTGCCCATCGGCGAGGCGTCGTTCGTACTCGGTGCGGTCGAGACGCTGTGACATGTCGAGCTTGCCGAGGACGCCCATGGGCGCCGACCCTAGTAGCACCGCTTCACAGAGTCGCGTTGATGCCCTCGATCAGGCCCAACGCATCCGCCGCTGGCACCGGCCGCGAGAACAGGTAACCCTGCATCGTGTCGCAACCCAGCGCCTGCAGCACCTCGCGTACCGCGTCGGTCTCGACGCCCTCGGCGACGACGGTGAGGCCGAGTTGATGACCCAACTCGATCACCGAGGCGACGATGGCGCGGTCTTCGTGGCTGTGTTCCATTGCGCTCACGAAGCCGCGGTCTATCTTCAACTCGCTCACCGGCAGGTGACCGAGGGAACCCAGCGACGTGTAACCCTGGCCGAAGTCGTCGAGGCTCACCTTCACGCCCGCCGCGCTTAGTTCCTCCAGCAGCACGGTGGCGCGGATCGGGTCGGCCGCGAACGATGTCTCGGTCACCTCCAGCACCAGTCGCGATGAGCTGAGCTGGTAGTTCGCCAATCGATTCAGCACCCAGCCGGGGAGGTCGTCGCGCAGGTTACGGGCGGAGATGTTCACCGCCATCGCAAGGTCGGGCCACGCTTGCGACCACTCGGCAAGCTGGGCAAGGGCCGCATCGACGACCCAATGTGTCAGCGGTCCGATCAATCCGGTGCTCTCCGCGATCGGTATGAAGTCGTTCGGCGGGATCATTCCGCGAACCGGATGCATCCAGCGGACAAGTGCCTCGAAGGCAGTCACGCGCCCGGTCGGCACGTCGATCTTGGGTTGATAGTGCAGAACGAGTTCGCCGGCACCGATCGCTCGACGCAGTTCGGAGATCAGTCGAAGTCGTTGTGGGTCGAACTCGTCGCTGGTGGGGTGATACCGCACGATCGCCCCACGAGCGACCTTTGCCGCCGCGAGCGCGTGGTCGGCGCGGCGCAACAAGGCGTCGGGCTCCTCGGCGTCGCTCGGCCACATGGCATAGCCGATGCTGGCCTCGGCGGAGATGGCGACGCCCCCCAGTTCTGCCTCGGCGGCGATGGATTCCAAGACGCGGGCAAAGATGTCTTCGATCGACGACGAGACCGCGCCGGGCAGCACGAGGCCGAATTCGTCTCCCCCCAGTCTCGCCACCGTGTCACCGGGACGCAGCGTCGCTTTCAGCCGCTGTGCAATCAGGCGTAGGAAATCGTCGCCATTGCGGTGACCCAACGATTCGTTCACCTCCTTGAAGCGGTCGAGGTCGAGGACGGCCACGGCGACGTCATTGCCCATCCGCCCGGCTGCGTTGAGTGCCGCCGCAACTCGGTCGCGGTACAGCGCGCGGCCCGGAAGGCCGGTGAGAGCATCGTGCAGCGCGAGGAACTCCGAGCGACGGCTGTGGCTGCGGATGCGGCGAGTCACAGACGTGACGATCAGGGCCAGTACCACCCACAGGGCAGCGAGACCGGCGATGATGACCATGCGCAACTGGGCGAGTGATGACTCCCGCTCGGCGGCGATCGAACCGAAGGGGATGTACACCTCCAACACTCCGATGACGAGACTTGGATCGTCGTTGGCATGAATCGCGACGTAGGCCTCGATCACCCGCTCGCCGTTGGGGAGCGACCCGTCGACCTCGTCGGCTCCGACGGTGGTCAGCAGAGAGACCATCCCCTCTGTCGCAGCCTGGCTGACCTCGGGTTCCCTCGCGACGTGGGGGAACGGACCACCTGGGTTGGCGGCATCGAACACAATCTGCCCGCCGACATCTCTGATTCGCAGAACCCTTACGCTTCCGTGGTCGACCAGTGGCGTCGTCGTCCGTGCGATTGATTGCTGTTGATCTGCGGAGAGTCCGGTGCGCAGTTGCTCGTCATCGAGATAAGGCTCGATTGCAGCACTGGCGAGCGTCTTTGCCTGCGACTCCCCTTCGCGCAGCGCCGCGTTATCGACCTGCTCGGTCACGGTGTGCGATAACACCGCCCCCAACCACACCACGGGTAGCAAGGTCGCGCAGAGGTAGGCAGTAAACCGAACTCCACCCCACCCCCGCCGCGCGTTCATACGGATGGGTATCGGCGCAGAGTGGTCGATATTGAGAAACTTCAGACGGTAATCAGACGAACATACGTACGATTAGGCTGCACATCATGGGAGACGGCCCGACAATCCTCCATGCCGACCTCGACGCGTTCTACGCATCGGTGGAACAGCTTCTCGATCCGGCATTGCGCGGGCGCGCGATCGCGGTCGGCGGCGGGGTCGTGCTTGCCGCCTCCTACGAGGCCCGCGTGCACGGCGTGAGCGGCGGCATGTCCGGCTGGCGCGCACGGCAACTGTGCCCCGATCTGTTGTTCGTCGGTGGCCACTTCAGCGAGTACCAACGACTCGCCGACGAGGTGATGGCGGTGCTCGGCGACTTCACCCCGCTGGTTCAGCGCATGTCCATCGATGAGGCCTTCCTCGATGTGTCCGGCAGCACGCACCTGTTCGGTGCCCCGCAGGTGATTGGCGCCGAGATTCGCCGGCGGGTACGCGAGGAAATCGGTCTGCCTGTTTCGGTCGGCGCGGCGCGTACGAAACACCTCGCCAAGATCGCTTCGCAGGTGGCCAAGCCCGACGGCCTGGTGGTGGTCGATCCCGCGCACGAACTCGAGTTCCTCCACCCGCTCCCGGTCGGCCTGGTGTGGGGCATCGGCCCGGTGACCAAGCAGCGCTTGGCCGACCGCGGTATTCACACGATCGGAGAACTCGCGGCGTCGCCATCGGAGTCACTCGAGCAGTTCCTCGGCCGCGCACTGGGCAGCAAAGTCGGCGCACTCGCCGCCAACATCGACCACCGGCGCGTGCAGGCGAGCGAACGCGCCGGTTCGGTCGGCGCGCAATCGGCCTTCGGCCGTGCGCTGCCGACCCCGGAGTTGTTGCGCGAGGTCCTCGGCCATCTGGCCGACCGGGTTGCTGGTCGCCTGCGCGCAAGGCAGCGAGCGGGCCACACCGTGACCGTACGCTTGCGCTTTCCCGGAATGAAGTCGGTGACGCGCTCGATCACGCTGCCTGCGCCGCTGGCCACAACGCTCACTCTCACCGAAATCGCCGAGATGCTCGCGCTGCGCGCACTCGCCGAGAACGCCGACCAACGTCAGATCACGCTGCTCGCCATCTCGGTTTCGAAACTCATCGATCAACCAGTTCTGCAACTCGAGATTCCGATACCACCCGACACACCGGTCCGACCCGGCTCACCAGCCGGCGCGGCACGTTGGGCCGTCGATCACTCGATGGATGCGGTGCGGCGAAAATTCGGCCGCGGCTCAGTTGGCTACGCGTCGGTGGCGCTCTCGGCCCGCGGCTCTGTTCCCGACGAGTTCCGCGAACTGGCGGAGCACGAGTTATAAACGCCTACGCAGTCGCAGTCTGCGTTAGCCGATGCCGAATGTGTAGAGGTTCGAGGTGGCGCCATCGGTGAGGGTGATCGCCTCGCTGACCACAACCTGGCCGTTGACACGCACGGTGAGCTGGACCGACTGGGCAACTCCCTCGGCGCAGGCGCGGTAGAACCGCACGGATGCGGTGTAGTCGCCGAGAGGAGCCTGGCCCGTTGGCCAGAAAATGTTCTCGACGTGGTCGCCGGTGGCCACGCCGCACGCGGGAATATCGTCGTGGTCGAGCGACCCACCAGTCGATGACGACTTCGACGAGTAGAAGATCTCCTCCCCGTTCGGCTCGACAACGTGCAGATCCATGTCGGAATCGCCCGACCAGATCAGCGTCGCCTGCACGTCACCGGTGCCCAGCTCGAGATCAGGTGGCACAGTCGATGTCGGCGCCGTCGGCGGTTCCTCTGTCGACGGACCGGGGATGACGATGCGACTACCCGCGCCGTTGTCGCTACGGAGCAAGGTCAGCGTGGCCGGATACTGGGTGACGCCGATCGACCACGTCAACTCTCCCGCGGCGGCAAGCTCCTGACTGGAATTGCCGGATGCGACTCCATCCGAGGTCGCCATCGTGACCGACGTGCAGCCCGTCGCACATGCACCGACGATGGCGGTGACGGTCCAGTAGCTGAGCTCGGGTTCGCTGGCAGCGTCGTCGGACACGGCAACTGCATCGAGGACGCCGATGCCGCTGAGCATGTCCGCGAGCATCTCCTCGGTGAGTGCATCCGCTTCCGTGTCGAGCCCGAGGCGGAGGCGCTCGCTCTTGATCAGCTTGAGCACGGCCTGGTCGACGGCCAACACCCGGCCACCAACGCCGGCGTCGATGTCGACGGTGGTGCCATCGCTGCGGTCGACTGAGGTACGTGCACTGTCGAAGAGGAGTTGCTTCAACTCCGCGGCGGTGAGGTCGGGTTTGATCGAGAGCAATAGGGCCGCCGCCCCGGAGACTTGTGGCGCGGCGTTGCTGGTACCGCCCAAGGTGGCAATCGGAGTGCCATCGGCCTCGACACCGCGGACGGCTTGCGAGCCCGGAGCCGCCAACGTGACTTCGAAGTTCGGTCCCGCACGATTGCTCGAGGCCGCCGGGCTGCCGTCGTTCATCACGTTGCCGACGGTGATCATGTTCGGCAGCGCCAAACCCCCAGGCCAGGCGTGAGTCGGTGTGACCCCTTGGTTATGGGCGGCGGCGACGAACAGCACCTTTGGGTGCCGCCTGGCCATCTGCTCGAAGAAACGCTGATAGAGAGCTTGCGTGGCTTCACCACAGGTCGGCCGGCCGCATCCCCACGACATGTTGATGACACGGGCGCCCTTGCGCACCTGGTCGGCGATCGCCTTGAGGTTGCCGGTCGTGTAGGAGACCCCCAGCACGGGATCGACTTCGGCAAACTCGTCGGGCAGCGTGTCGCCCGGAGGCGCCGGGGCGTGATACTCCCAGGAGCTGTTGCCATACACGCCCGTGAAGATGTTGGTGCTGAGCACTGTCAGGTCGGGACCGAGCACGCTCGCGACGCCGAACGCTCCGCCGTTGTCGGCATCGCCGAAGAACGTTGTGGCGACGCCCGTTCCGTGGCTGCCCCGTTCGGCGGAATAGGGCACCGTTTGTCCGGTCGCGTCTTTGTGCATGTCGGGCGCGGCGAGCTCACCGGCGGTCGGATCGGGGAACTCGAGCTTGACGCTTCCGGCGCGTTCCGGGAACTCGCTCAGCGTCGGATCACCCTGGCGATAGATACCGGAATCCGTGATGCCGACCTTCACCGGTTGGCGTTGAAGTCCGCTGGCGCGCAGGTAGTCCCACGCCCGCTCGAGACCGATCATTCGATAGCCGTCGCCTAGTTCGCCGGTGTAGAGCGGATCGTTCATCGGGCTGATCCGGGTGCCCCAGATCTCCTCTGACGCGACGGACGTTTCATTGGGCACAGCCAGTTCGACTTCGGGATTTGCCGCCAGCGTGTCGACAATCGCCGTAATGCCGGCGAGGTCGGTCGGTGGGATTGCGATCTGCCAGATCCCGGCCAACTCGATCTGGCCGACCACCTCACCGTTCACGGTCGCGGCAACCTCATCCGCGAGCTGCCGATCGGCATCGGCGCCAAGCACGACCAGCACCTGATCACCGGCGACGGCAGAACCGTTCGCGTCGGGGATCAGCGCCGATTCCGACGGCGCCACAATCTCGGCGATACCGACGTCGACCTCGTCGGACTCACTGCCGGTGTCAGTGGTCCCCGACCCGTCGTCGCGGACAACGACGACGACGACCATCGCGACCACCAAGGCCGACACGGCCACGATCCACCGAGCCCGCGGACTGCCACGGCGCCGCTTCCCACCATCGGGCGCGGTACCCGCGGCGAACTTCGCAATGAACTCGCCAGCGGGATACGACTCGGTTTCGTCGAGCACCCACAGCCGGTCGTCAGCTCCGATCGAGCCGGACTGCGCGAACCAAGTCAGCTCGGCCCAGGTGTAGGGCCCGTAGCGCTGATCGGCGCGCGACAGCCAATAGCGACGATCGGAGAGTTCGTCAGCGCCCATCCTGAGCTACCTCCCTCGCGCAACGGGAAATTCCCGGTCAGGGGTTCAGCCTCTCGCAAAGACGAGTTTGCGGCAAGGGACTATCGACCCTGGCGGCCGAATCGTGGTAGCCCGTACGGGATTCGAACCCGTGCCGCCACCTTGAGAGTGTGTCCGACCAGGCGCGATGCAATTCGGTAGCGCGCGGAAACCCGCAGAAAAGGGCGGTGGCGGCCGGTGGACCCCGTTAGACGGGCACACGCGGGCACACGCAGCAGCACTGATAGCTGATAGCTGATAGCTGATAGCTGATAGCTGAACGTTGCTCGGCCGCACGCGATACGCCAACGGGTCCGAAGGCTCGTTGACCAACTGCACGATGCGATTGTTGCGGTCAGGTCGTTGGGGATTGGCCGTGCATCGCGGCCGCATTCGCTTTCGCAGCGTCGCGGGCACTGAGAAACTCTTCCAAAGCCACCTGGGCGCGGGCAAGGAAATCAATCCACGTCGACCTGTTGACCTTGTGATCCTTAAGCCACGACGCAAAGAGCAGCCTCTTGGACGGCTCGGTGATGTTGACGCCGTCCGCAATGAGTTCAACGACGTATCCATCGGGAAAGGCTTCTTTGGCCGATTGGTTGTTCGCGAAGAACTCGTCAAGCGCGACGATGTAGTTCAACAGTCGGTCGTAATCAGCGTTGCCAAACTTCTTATTCGGCTTCTTCAGCTCGACCACGTAAAGGGTGCGCCCGATGTGTGCGAGCGTGAAGTCGGGGCGTTTGGTGTCGTGCGAGATTGCAACGCTGATCTTCTCGTGGAACCGTTTTTCGAAGTACGTCTCAAATTGGTCGCGAAAAGCCTTCAAACCTTGGTTGTCCGTGATCACTGACCAATCCGACCGAACAAGCCACGGCGCTCGGGAGATCACCGCCTGCAGATCGGCCTCGACCGTTTCGGGGTCCTTGATCACCTCGCGAAGCTGGTCGATCGACTGCACCCGCTCCGACGCAATCTGGGCATAACTGGCCATCTCAGCCACGCGCGTCTGACCAAACAACGACAACAGGTCCTCCATCGATGTATCGACCTGGTCAGAGATTCTGCGAAACGCTCCAACCAGGGCCTGATGCGGTGCGACGGCCAAAATCACCTCGGTAAGGCCGTCGACGTAGTCGGGGTCCGCAAGCTCGTCTTCGTTCGCAAACGCCCCAATCTGCCTACCCAAATCAAGCGCGGCCTGCACAACGCTCTCATCCGAATACCTATCGGCTGCGCGCTTGGCGAGATTGGATATTGCCAGGAATCGGTCGGCATTCTGGATTCGCCTCTCTCCGGATGCGCCCTTCGCAACCTCCCTGATGAGCTTCATGCCCCATTCGCGAAGGGCGGACCCCTTCTCTGAATCCCACAGGATCGCCTGCCGGTCAGTACGAACCAAGTCCTCGTCATCGTCGGCATCCAACCACTCGGCATGTAACTCCCCGACGAGATACGACCGTGCGGTGAACTCCCCCGTGAAACCCGCAGGTTGCTCAAAGTCGCGCGTCGTTGCCACGATCTTTCCGCGCGCGTAGATCCGGACTCCCGCCTCTTCTTCGTCTCTGTACGACTCCACCGCGAAGGCCATCCAGCCCGTCACCGGCAAAAATCCACCGTCATACGGAACTGGACGGTCTCCGACATCCACTTTGGTCGCATCCTTTATCGCGACCTGGAATTGCGGAATCGCGTACTCGTCCGCTGTTTGCGTATCGGTCACGATGATGGAGAAATCGGGCGCCGAGAGTGCGAAGCGGCGCGCCAGTTGTCGCGTGAAGACATCTACCGACGGCACACGCTTCGGAAGGAATTGACTCAAAACAACTTCGGTGCCGGACTTTGGTCGACGGGTGCGGTCGAGCTTCCCCTTTGGGAGCGGGACCGACCCGCCCGCGTCTTGGACGATCTCGTCGAAGTCCAAAATGAAATGACTCGTGAGGTACCCGTCTGCATTCGGCTCGCCGCCAGAGGAGATGATCTCAATTCGTCTGCAGATACCGAATGGCGCGAGTTTTCCAATTCCTTTGCGTCCCATTACGGACCGAAGCTTCTTTCGGGACCGCGAACCCCCTGATGGCCGTGTTCTTCGGTCAGTACCGACGACGAGAAAGAGATCCTGTGCCTCTTGCGGAGTCATGCCGTGGCCGTCGTCGCGTACAACAATTTGAAAGCCAAGATCCTTCGGCGGGTCACTCTTGTTGTCGCCTTTGGTCGCCAATGCAATGGCAAGCGGAAGCTCGACAACAACTAGCTCGGCATCAGCGTCGTAACCGTTGGCAACGAGCTCGGCGACGACGGCGCTGACCTTGTCGTACAACTTGACGCCGAGCTTGTCGATCGTGAGGCGCGAGATATGCATGTGATACGGATCGTCATCTATCCCCATCACAGGTTCACTGTCAGTCACGTCACTTCATCCCCCGCGCCGTCCCTCTACGACGGCCTAGTCGCATTGGGACTGTAACTGGAGACCAGACCGTGAAATACGTGCCGATCGCTGGCGGTGGTCTAGGTGACCAGCTGGGCAGTCTGCTTTCGCGCCCGCTCAGCCGACTTCGAACTCTTAAGCAAATTGAGAATGACCAATCCCAGGGCCATGGACAGGCGAACGGGAACTGCATTTCCGATTTGCTGCTCCACTTGCCCATAGGTTCCGTCAAATCGATACGTCAGAGGGAATGTCTGAATTAGGGAGGCTTCTCGAAGGCTGAGGCCACGGTCCTCTGTTGGGTGAGTGAACCGACCGCACGCAGGCGTGGTGCAACGAGTAGTCATTGTCGGAGCCAGTGCATCGGCCAGTACTCGGCCGTATGAGGCGGACGCACTGCGCCGATTGCCCAGGTCCTTATGACATTGAAGCTGGTGTTTGGCCGGCAGGTCGAACCGGCTGCCCCCAACCGGCACCGCCTTGATACGCGCGAGGGTCGTGGGTTTCAGAACACGGGCACGATGAATCGGATCTGTCGATCCAATCAGCTGTCCTGCCATCGCGATTGCCTCACCGGCTGTTGGCGCTGACCGGTTGAAGTCATCCGGAAGCGCATCAAGAATTGAGGCCGGCAACAAATCGTTCGTCGCCGTTTTGACGCCGACGGCAATGAGCCGACGACGTCGCTGAGGAACACCGACCTCCGACGCATCGACTACGTAACTTCGATTGATGTAGCCCGCTCGTGACATTCGGCGGAGCAGGCCGATGAAGCGCTCGTCGGACCGGAGTGAGGGGACATTCTCGATGAGAATGGCGCTGGGTTCAAACTCCAACACGAACTTCCACACCTCGTTCACAAGATCATTTCGTGCATCATTTGGGTCGCACGCACCCAACGATGAGAAGCCCTGGCATGGCGGGCAAGCTTTCAACAAGGTGAGTTCGCCTACGCGCAGCCCGAGCTTTAGCCGAAGTGCGCGAGGATCGACATCCACGATGTCGTCGTCGAGCAAGATCGTCCGCGCGTGATTTCGCCGGTACGTCGCGGCCGCTGCAGCATCATTCTCAATAGCCGCCAGCACACGAAAACCGGCATCGCGTAGCCCCTGAGTCGCGCCACCGGCACCCGCAAAGAGATCTATCACGCCAGGTTTACGCATCAAGCCAACTGTAGACGTCCAAGCGTTTCACTTTGGAACGCCGCTTCTTACCAGCGCCCCACCCTGCGGGGTGGTGTCATTCGGGCACAGCGGGCACACGCCCACTTTCAGTCTTCGTAATTTCGAACCAAAACATGCCCTGACCTGCGGCTTTGTGGTAGCCCGTACGGGATTCGAACCCGTGCCGCCACCTTGAGAGGGTGGTGTCCTAGGCCTCTAGACGAACGGGCCAAGCTACGTGCCCTTGCGGGCTATGTGAGCGCACCGACGAATCGGGGTGCTGGTTGGGGTGCAAGGAATCGAACCTTGAATAACAGATCCAGAATCTGCTGTGTTGCCAGTTACACCACACCCCATCGGTTTGCCCGATGAGCGTGGTGATTGTAGCAACGGCATTCTTGCCTTCACCCAGTCACGTTCACCCGGTTAGGGACAACAGTGCGTCGAAGCCGATGATCCTCCCGAGTGAAATGCCCGCCGCCTCCTTGATTTCGCGCCACAACTCGGCCTTGCCGACGACGGTGCCCGTGCGGGTCGGCGACACGTACGCCGTCAGCCCCAGTTCCTGACTGATCAACCGCACGCGCAACGCGTGATACGGGTCGGTCACCAACAGGACACTCTCGCCCCCGCTACTTCGAAGCGCATCGCGCGCGGCGCGCAGCGAGTCGTACGAGTTGTCGCCGCCGACCTCGACGATCACGCTTGCTGGGAGACCGCTGTCGACGAGGTAGTTCGATGACGACTCGGCTTCGGTGAACCGATCGCCAGGCTGGTTGCCACCGGTCGTTATTACCAGCGGCGCCAGTCCCTCGCCCCAGAGTTCGACGACATGATCGAGGCGGGCAGCAAGCTGAGGTGAAGGAGTGCCGTCGTACTGCGCGGCGCCCATGACAACGATCGCGTCGACCGGTCGTGCCTGATCGCTGTTACCCGTGCGATCTACATACCACAGCGTCAGGAGGTAATAGACCACCAACACGGCGGCCAACGCACCCACGATGCGCCGTGCTCGCTTCCACCACTGCCGGTGCCTGCTCGGGCCATCGCCGACCGTTTCATCGACGACATCATCGACGACATCCGGATCACTCAATCGAGTGCCGCCTCGGCCTTGCGCAATCGCCGCATCGACTCCTCGCGGCCGAGCACCTCGATCGCTTCGAAGAGTGGCGGTCCGACGGCGCGACCGGTAATCGCTACCCGCACGGGCGCCTGTGCCTTGCCCAGTTTGAGCTCGTTCGCCGCGCCGATGACCTCCAGCGCCGACTTCAGTGCGTCCGCGTTCCAATCGGGCAGTGACTCGTAGGCGGAGATCGCGCCGCGCAGCACGGCCGTGGCTTGAGCGCCGGAGAAGACTTTCGCCCACGAGTCCGCGTCGATGACGGGGTCGGCAAGAAAGAGGAAGTCGACCACCCCCGGAGCATCGGCCAGCGTGATGCAACGCGGTTGCACGTGGCCGGCGATCGCGAGGAACTTCGACTCGTCGAAACGATCGGCGGGGAAACCGGCATCGGGTCCGAGCAGATAGGGGCGGCTCGCCTCCAGGAACTCACCGGCGCTGAGCATCCGTATGTAGTCACCGTTGAACGCCGCCAGCTTCCTGACGTCGAAGAACGCGGGCGAGAGGTGCACGTCTTCCAGGCGGAAGTCGGACTCCATCTGCTCCCACGGCTGCACCTCGGGACCCTTCGGGGTCCACCCGAGAGTCATCAGATAGTTGACCATCGCATCCGGCAGGAAACCTTCCGCTCGGTACTGCTCGAGCGCCACCTTGTCGCGGCGCTTGGAGATCTTCTTGCGCTGCTCGTTGACCAGCAGCGGCAGGTGCGCCCACACGGGCGGTTGCTCGCCGAGCGCCTCCCACAACAGCTGCTGCTTCGGAGTGTTCGACAAGTGCTCCTCGGCGCGCATGACATGCGAGATCTTCATGTGCATGTCGTCGACGACGTTGGCAAGCATGAAGACAGGTGCGCCGTTGCCGCGCAGCAACACGAAGTCTTCGATCAACGAGTTGTCGAACTCCACATCGCCGCGCACCACATCGCGAACCACGGTGGTTCCTTCCGGCACGCGAAACCGAACGACGCGGTCGGGGCCGGGCCCAAGATTGCGATCGCGCGACCAACCGCCGTATCCCTGCGCGATCGAACCCGCGTCGACCGCCTGCTGGTTACGGGCTTCGATCTCGGCTGCACTGACGTCGCAGTAGTACGCGTTGCCGGACTCGACCAGTTGCAGCGCCGCCGCGATGTGTTGCGCGGTGTAGCTGCTCTGCAGATAGGGGCCCTCGAAGTGCGGATCGTCGGCGCTGATGCCTAGCCAGGCGAGGGCGTCGATGATTCCCTGAGTCCACTCCGGTCGGTTGCGTTCGGTATCGGTGTCCTCGATGCGTAAGACGAACGTGCCACCGAGTTGGCGCGCGAGTGCCCAGTTGAACAGCGCCGTGCGCGCGCCACCGACATGGAAGTAGCCGGTAGGTGACGGCGCGATTCGAAGGCGAGGGCCAGTCATGTTCAGGTCATCAGGCCGTTCATGTCATCAGGCCGTTCATGTCATCAGGCCGTTCATGTCATCAGGCCGTTCATGTCATAAGGCCAAGGTTGCGAAGCTGTCGCAGCGCCACGGAGAGCGTGGTCAGGTCGTGGGCATCGACACGGCGGATCTCGGTGAACAATCCGATGGCGCGCGCGATCATGCGGTCGTTGGCAGCTCGCCATTCGCCAACGGAGCCGGCGGTGAGCGTGTCGCTGGCGAGTTCCGCCAACGCCGAGAGCAGGTCGTCGCGAAGAGCCGCGCGGGCTTGGGTCTGCCAGCGGTTGCTGCGCGGCAGTCGCCCAATTGCCTCCCACAGCCACCACAGGTCGAGTTCCTCGAACAGCTGCCAGTAGTTGCCGGCAACGGCGGGTAGTGGGCGGCCGCTGGTGGCAGCAAGGTGGACCACGTCGAATCCGGTGTGCAGCAGTGGCCATAACACGCTGCGCTGCGCGAGCTTCTCCGGCACCCCACCGGCCAGACGGCCTGCTTCGAGGGCGAACGCCTGCTCGCGAAGGCGGCCCTGCAGTTGCCCGTCGAGACTGACGGCGAGCGTGCTGATTCCCGACTGGAACTCGCTGACGACGCCGGCGATGTCGATCGGCGTCTTGCGACTGCGTAGCAGCCACAACACTCCCCGCTCGGCCATCGTGCGCAATTCCAGGAACAGTTCGAGCTGCAGTTCGAGCTTGACCTGTCCGGTGAGTTGATCGACCTGCTCCCACAATTCGGCGAGGCCCAAGATGTCGCGAGTCGCAACCCACGCGCGGGTGATCTCGACGATGCCAAGACCGGTCTCCTCGCTCAAGCGATGATCGAAACTGATTCCCGACAAATTCACCAACTGATTGCACAACTGTGTCGCGATCAGTTCACGGCGCAGCCGATGGCCACAGATTTCGTCGTGGTATTGCCGCTGTAGGCGCTGCGGGAAGTAATGCACCAGTTCCGGCACGAGGTACGGGTCGTCGGGAAGATCGCTGCGCACAATCTCCGTCACGTTCGCCGCCTTGGTGTAGGCGAGGAGCACCGCGAACTCCGGAGTGGTGAGACCAGTACTGGCCGCCTGTCGCTCGGCGATCTGTCGATCGGTCGGCAGGAACTCGAGACTTCGGTTCAACCAACCTTCGGCTTCCAGCGTGTTCAGGTAACGACTGTGCACATTGATCATGGGCAGCGCTTGTCGCCGGGCGATGCTGAGCGCGAGTGTCTGCGCCCTGTTGTCATCGAGTACCAACTCGCCGACGTCGTTGGTCATCTCGACCAGCAACGCATTGCGTTGCTCGACGGTGAGTCCGCTTCTGGCCATCGCCGCGCCCAGCAGAATCTTGATGTTGACCTCGTGATCGCTGCAATCGACTCCGGCAGAGTTGTCGATGGCATCGGTATTGATCAACCCACCCGCGAGCGCGAACTCAACTCGTCCACGTTGCGTGAAGCCGAGGTTGCCACCCTCGCCCACCATCTTGCAGCGCAGCTCAATTCCGTTCACACGCAAACCGTCGTTGGCCCGATCGCCGACCTCGGCATGCGTCTCGCTGGTCGCTTTGACGTACGTTCCGATTCCACCGTTCCACAGCAGATCGACCGGGGCACGTAGGACAACCGAAAGCAATTCGTTCGGCGCCAGCGAAGCGCGATCTGTTCCAAGTCGCAGACGTGCAACTTCGGAGAGCTCGATCGTCTTCAGAGTGCGCGGATAGATGCCGCCCCCTTCGGAGATGAGCGATACGTCGTAATCGGCCCAACTGCTGCGCGGCAGCATGAACAGTCGCTGACGTTCTGCGAACGACACGGCCGGGTCGGGGTTGGGGTCGAGGAAGATATGCCGGTGGTCGAACGCGGCCAGCAACTTCAAATGTGGGGAGCGCAACATCCCGTTACCGAAAACGTCGCCGCTCATGTCGCCGATGCCAACGACCGTGAGCTCATCGCGCTCGACGTCTTTGCCCAATGTCGCCGCATGGCGGCGCACGCTCTCCCACGCACCACGCGCGGTGATTGCCATCACCTTGTGGTCATAGCCGACACTGCCTCCGGACGCGAAGGCATCACCCAGCCAGAACTCGTAGTCGGCGGCTATCCCGTTGGCGATGTCGCTGAAGGTCGCCGTGCCTTTGTCGGCGGCGACCACCAGGTACGGGTCGTCGCCGTCGTAGCGCACGGTGTCGGGTGGCGGCACGACCTCGTCACCCACAATGTTGTCCGTGAGATCGAGCAGGCCGGCAATGAAGTGTCGATAACAGTTCACGCCCTCGGCGCGGAATTCCTCTGCGTTGGCCGGCGGTTGCTTCAACACGAAGCCGCCCTTGGCGCCAGTCGGCACGATGACGGCGTTCTTCACGATCTGCGCCTTCAACAGCCCGAGGATCTCGGTGCGGAAATCTTCGCGACGATCACTCCAACGAATACCGCCGCGAGCAATGCGACCATGGCGGAGATGAACTCCCTCGACTCGCGGCGAGCACACCCAGATCTCGAACATCGGGCGCGGAAGCGGAAGATCAGGCACCTTGCCGGTGTCGAACTTGAAGGCGAGCACGTCTCGTCGACCTGCGTTCGGACCGGCCCGGAACGCGTTGGTCCTCACCGTGGCCTCGATGAGGGCGAGGAGTGCGCGCAGCGTGCGGTCGTCATCGAGAGTCGGCACCGCATCGAGCAATTCGGCAATCGCCGAGCGGGCAGCAACGGCGGCCACCGCGTCGCCGGTCGCGTCCGCCGCGGGAGTGAAGCGGGCAACGAACAGTCGAACCAACCCCGAGGCAATCATTGGGTGGCGGGCGAGCGTCGCCTCGATGTATTGCTGACTGAACGGGAAGCCGATCTGGCGCAGGTACCTCGAGTAGGCACGAAGAATCTCGACCTCGCGTGCCGTAAGGCCGGCGAGCAACACCAAACGATTGAGGCCGTCGACCTCGACGGTGCCCGTGAACTCGGCGACGAACGCGCGTTGCACCTCGGCGCGGGATGTCTCATCGAGGATGACCGACTCCGGAACCTGTACGCCAACGTCGTGCAGCCAGACATCAGAATCGAGCTTGAACTGGAAGGCTCGCTCGTCGATCGCACGGAACCCGAGATGGTCGAGCAGCGGCAGCAAGTCGGCAATCGGCACCGCCGAGCCCGCGTGGTACACGCGGAAGCGCCACTCGTTGGCATCGGCAGCGGCAAAGTGGGTGATCGCAGTGGCGACCGCTCCGGGGACGGCCATACCCAGACGTTCGACTATCGGCAGGTCGATGCAAGCGCTGTTCGGCCAATTCAACTCGTCGTACCCGGCCGGGATCACCGGTAGTACACGAGCCAACACCGCGCCGGCAGCCTGCTCACCCAATTCGGTGACCAAGGCCTCCCGGGTGGCCGCCACCCAATCAGCCGCCACGTCTCCAGCGGTTACCTTGACCGTCACCGAATTCGTCCCTTTCCCAACCGTTCCGTCTGGCCGTTCGTATCGTCAGTGTGTCACAGCACCGCTGTCGGCAGCTTCCGGCAGAGGGGTATCGTCGTCGGTCATGGCGCAAGTCAATGTCTTGGGACAGGAGCTGCAACCGTGCTCTTACGATCCGCTCACGGGTTACTACCGAACCGGCTGCTGCGAAAATCACGGTGATGATCCGGGCATGCATGTGGTCTGCGTGGTCTGCACCGACGAGTTCCTCGGGTATTCGCAGCGGGTCGGCAACGACCTGAGCACACCGATGCCCCAATATGGGTTCCCGGGGCTCAAGTCCGGCGATCAATGGTGTCTGTGTGCGCCTCGCTGGCAGGAGGCATTCGCTGCCGGCTGTGCCCCGCAGGTGCGGCTGGCCGCAACGCACCTCTCCGCACTCGAGTTCTGCCGTCTCGCCGATTTGCAGGTGCACGCGATCGATCCGGTGTCATGACCGTCACCGTTACGCACGACGGCGCTGTCTGCATCGTCACCATCAACAGACCGGAGGTGCGGAACGCGGTCGATGGACCGACGGCGGCCCGACTGGCGACAGCGTTCCGTGACTTTGCCGCCGACGAATCGCTGGCGGTGGCGGTGCTCACCGGAGCCGGCGGCACCTTCTGCGCGGGAGCCGACCTGAAGGGCATCAGCGACGGGCGCGGCAATCGTGTGGAGCGCGACCAAACGCTCGACGGCCCGATGGGGCCAACCCGAATGGCGCTCGCCAAACCGGTGATCGCCGCCGTCGAGGGCTTTGCCGTCGCCGGTGGTCTTGAGCTGGCGGTGTGGTGCGACCTACGAGTCGCCGCCACCGATGCCGTGTTCGGCGTCTATTGCCGCCGGTGGGGAGTACCGCTCATCGACGGCGGCACGGTTCGCTTACCACGACTGATCGGCCACAGTCACGCGCTCGATCTGATCCTTACCGGGCGCGGCGTATTTGGTGACGAGGCGGTGCGCATGGGACTCGTGAACCGATCCGTGCCCACAGGCACCGCGCTGGCGGCGGCAGTGCAACTGGCCAAGGAGATCGCGGCCCTGCCGCAGGGGTGCATGCGTCGCGATCGCCGCAGCAGTTTCGAACAGTGGGACCTGCCTATGGGCGAAGCGATGGCAAACGAGACCACCTTGGGTCTGGAAACAATCATGAGCGGCGAGACCCTGGCGGGGGCGGCACGCTTCGCGGCGGGCGCCGGCCGTCACGGCGAGTAGATTATTCTTGTCGAGGTGAGCGACCGCCCGGCGACACCACTGTTGCGCGGTTGGACGCACATGGTCTCGTTCCCGCTGATGCTTGTCTGCGGCGTCGCGCTGATCGCGTTGGCCAACGCATCGCCCGCCTATCGCGTCCTGTTGACGATCTATGTACTCGGCACGGCGACGATGTTTGGTGTGTCCGCGCTCTATCACCGCGGTAGTTGGGAGCCATCCACCAAGGCGCTGATGCAGAAACTCGATCGGTCGGCGATCTTTCTCGCGATCGCCGGCGGCTTCACTCCCGTAGCCGCGGTCTGTCTCGGCGGGGCACACCGCGCCGTGGTACTTCTCGCCGCTTGGATCGGTTCCGCGATCGGCATCACGCTGCAGTGGCTTCCGAAGGTTCACCGGGCGTGGAAAGGGGCGAGCTACATCATCGTCAGTTGGACGGCGGCGCTGGTGTTTCCGCAACTCGCGCACAGCCTCGGCGGACTCGGCTTCGGTCTCATGCTTGCCGGTGGAGCCTGCTACACGATCGGCGCACTAGCACTCGCCGTTCGTTGGCCAGATCCGTGGCCAAGAGTCTTCGGATTTCACGAAGTGTTCCACGCGTTCACGGTCGTCGCTTCCGCATTGCAGTTCGCGGCGATCAGCTACGCGGTCGTGCCGCTGATGCAACAGAACATGTAGTCGGCCGTGGCGCGGCGGATGGTCACGTGGCCAGTAGCGCGTTGATCCGCGACTCGCGAATGTTGACCAACTGTGCGAGCAGCACTCCCCCGACGAGCACGGTGGCGCCGGCCAACCTGATCGCGCGCACCTCCTCACCCAGAAAGAGCACCGACCACAGGATCACGAGTGCCACCTCGACGGTGAGCACCATCGCAACTGCGCCGGGTGCGATGTAACGCATTGCCCGGAAAAAGCAGATACCAGACACCACCGTCGGGATCAGCGCGAACAGCGCCACCTCGAACACGCGGCCACCGCCGCGGGGCACGACCAAACCGTCGAGCAGTGCGATCGGAGCGACGACCAAACTCGCTCCGAGCATGATCCACGCGGCTGTCACAACGCCGTCGACCTCGCGCGGCATCACTCGCGCGTTGATGATCATGTAGGCGGCGAAGATCACGGCCTGCGCCAACGTCAAGGCAACGCCGACGGCGCTGACATCGCCGACGCCGGTGAACAGTTCTGGCACGGTCATCACAACCCCGACCATCACGATCGCGAGTGCGAGCCACGTGAGCGGAGGAGGTCGGGTACCGAGCAACGACGAGCCGACGACCACGAACACGGGATAGAGGTATACGAGAACGATGTACAACGACGCATCGAGACGGTCGAGCGCGAGGAAGCCGACCAGCACCAGCAATCCGAACATCACTCCCAGCGCCAACGCCCGACCGCGCGGCACCGCCATCGGGTCGGGTCCACCCGCCCGCTGCCACAGCAGCACTGCCACCCACAGCACCGCCGCCGCGATCACGAAACGCCAGAACAGCAGCGACGCGGGACCGAGTTGATCGAGCAAGTCCTTGCCGACAACCGACGACAACGAGTAGGCGGTCGACGATGCGACCGCCCAAAGCGCCCCGCGCACCGCGTGCTGCTCCCGTCGGTGCATCACCTCGAAAGCCTTCAGCCGAACAGCTTCTTGGCGATCACCATGCGCTGGATCTGGTTGGTGCCTTCGTAGATCTGGGTGATCTTGGCATCGCGCATCATCCGCTCCGCGGGAAATTCGTTGGTATACCCGTAGCCGCCGAGGAACTGCACGGCGTCGGTGGTGACTTGCATGGCCACGTCGCTGGCAAAGCACTTCGCCATCGCGCCCGCCATCGCGAGTTCACCGCGCGGGTCGCCCTCGTCGACGATCGCGCACGCCTTGTACACCAGCCCGCGGGCCGCCTCGATGCGCATCGCGCAATCGGCCGCCATCCACTGCAAACCCTGGTTGTCGGCGAGCGGCCGTCCGAACGTGCGTCGCTCCTTCATGTATGCGAGTGCAAAATCGAGCGCACCCTGCGCGATGCCCACTGCCTGGGCACCGATCGTCGGACGACTTCGCTCAAGAGTGTGCATCGCCGCCGCGAAACCCTGGCCGACGTCACCGATGCGATTGACGTCGGGAACTCGGACTCCGTCGAGTCGGATCACGCCCGTCGGCGAACCCTTGATGCCGAGCTTGTGCTCCAGCTTGTCGACTTGCACGCCCCAGTCGGCTTCCACCAGGAAGGCTGTGATGCCGTGGTAGCGGTCGCCGGATGTACGGGCGAACACGGTGTAGAGGTCACTGATGCCGGCATTGGTGATCCAAACCTTGCTGCCGGTGAGGATCCAGCCGTCGCCGTCGGCTTCCGCCTTGGTTGTCATCGACGCGACGTCGCTGCCGGCGTCGGCCTCGCTGAGCGCATAGCTGCACTGGCTGGCACCGCTGCAGATCCGTGGCACGTACTTGTCCTTCAGCTCGGGCGATCCGAAGTTGAGCACCGGCAACATGCCCAATTTGGAGATCAGAAACATCAAGCTGGCGGAAGCGCATGCACGCGCCAGCTCCTCGGCCGCAATCGCCTGGTCGACGAGCGTCGCTCCGCTGCCGCCGTACTCGACGGGATAGCTCAGCGCGGTCAGCTCCATCGACTTCAACGCCTCGAACGCCTCCCACGAATATTCGCCGGCACGGTCAGTGGCAGCTGCGAGCGGGGCGACCTTGGCGTCGCAGAACTTACGCATGACATCGCGAAACTCGTGCTGTTCCTCGGTGAGGGTGATCGATTGGCTCATCGCAGCAGCCTCACTGACCAAGCAGCCCGAGTAGCTCGCGCCAATGCGCCGGGTACTTGGAGTTGATTTCCTGGTGAGTCATGCGCAGCGTGGCCTCGGGAACCATGTCGGCAATCGCTCGGATCTCGGTGTAATGCAGTCCGTGGCCGAGGCCTGCGAACAGCGATCGGCGAAGCTCGAGCAATTCAGCTGGGTGGGTGCGGCCGAGGAAGCCCCAGATCGTGAACGCGATGTTGACGTCGTGTACAACAGGGGCTCGGCCGAACATCGACGCTCGACGCATTGCGACACCTATGCAACCCTGCACCGCGTCGGCCGCCCGCTCGCCCGGTTCCAACTTCAGTCGATCAGTCATGGAGTTGGCAATCTTGAGCGCGAAGCCCTGATCGGGACCTTGATAGCCGAGACACTCACCGGCGGGTTGGAAGCCAATGATGTCACCGGGTCGGTCGGCCGTCCACGACTCGGGCACAACCGACGGTGAGCTGTAACTACGCGCCGTGTCGACGACCGGCGCGGGGGAGAACTTCGGTGCAGCCATAGCAAGCTCAGTCTTGCACTCAGTCCTCCAACTTGCTCAGCTCGCGTGCAGCAAGCCGTAGACGATCCCCTCTTCCAGAGCTCTCCACGAGGCTTCGATGATGTTCGGGCTAACGCCGATGGTCGTCCACGAGCGCTCCCCGTTGGAGAAGTCGATGAGCACTCGCGTTACCGCGCCGGTGGCGGTCGAGCCATCGAGGATGCGCACCTTGTAGTCGGTCAGGTGAACGTGAGCCAACTGCGGGAAGGTCCTCCCGAGCGCAGCGCGTAACGCGGTGTCGATGGCGTTGACCGGGCCGTTTCCCTCTGCCGTGTGAACGTGACGCCGCCCGACATCACCCGCACTGTCCGCACCGTCGGCGCTGTCCGCAGGTAGCCAGACCTTGACAGTGGCTTCGGTTGTGAACACGCCGTTGGGCAACTCGTCGGTGATCACCCGCATGCTCTCCACCCGGAAGAACGACTGCTCCCAGCCGGCAGCGCGGCGCATCAACAACTCCAGCGACGCGTCGGCTGCCTCGAAGTGATAGCCCTCGTGCTCCAGACGCTTCAGGTCATCGATCACCTGATTGACTGCCGGACCGTCCATCGGTAGCCCGAGCTCGTCCGCCTTGATCTCGATCGTCGCGCGGCCCGCCATCTCGCTGACGATGAAGCGGGTGCCGTTGCCGACCAGTTCCGGATCGACGTGCTCATACGCGTCCTGTGCTCGCTTGATTGCACTCACGTGCAGACCGGCCTTGTGCGCGAAGGCAGACCCGCCGACGTAGGGCGCCTGCGGATTGAGCGGTCGATTGAGTATTTCGGCAACGTGATGACTGACCGCCGTGAGCCGTTCGATGCGGCCAGCCGGCAGACACGACATGCCCAGCTTCAATTGCAGGTTCGGAATGACCGTTGTGAGGTTGCAGTTGCCGGTGCGTTCGCCGAGACCGTTCAACGTTCCCTGCACATGGCCGGCGCCGGCAAGCACCGCAGCCACCGAGTTGGCGACGGCGCAACCTGTGTCGTCGTGACAGTGGATACCGACGATGGCATCCTCGCCAACGTGACGCTTCACCGCCGCCACGATTGCCGACACCTCAAATGGAAGCGAGCCACCGTTGGTGTCGCACAGCACAAGGTGACTAGCCCCGTTGACGACGGCCGCCTCGGCCGCCCGCAGCGCGAACTCAGGGTTGCGCTTATAACCATCGAAGAAGTGCTCAAGATCGACCATCACCATGCGGCCGGCCTTGGCAAGGAATGCGACCGAATCGGCAATCATCGCCTCGCCCTCGCCGAGGGTTGTCTGTAGCGCCTCGAGCACGTGATAGTCCCAACTCTTGGCGACGATGCACACCGCGGAAGTGCCCGCGTCGAGCAAGTTTCGTAACGTGGCGTCGTCATCGACCTTGCCGAGCGGTCGGCGCGTGCTTCCGAAAGCCACCATCGTCGATGTCGTCAGGTTGAGTTCCCTGGCCGCCCGTGCGAAGAACTCGACGTCTTTCGGGTTGGCCCCCGGCCAGCCTCCCTCGATGAAGTGGACGCCAAGGTGGTCGAGCTGCGCGGCGATGCGCAACTTGTCGTCGACTGTCGCCGACACCCCTTCCACCTGCAACCCGTCGCGAAGCGTCGTGTCGAACACTTCAACCTGCCTTGTCGTGGTGTCCATGGGAAGTACCTTTCCGCAGAAATGAAACAGCCGCCCGATTGGGCGGCTGAGAGCACACGTCGGCAAACGGCCGACGTGTGCTAGCAAATAATGATCGAGGTGTTCGGCGTTGTCCCGGCGCGCAAGAGTTTCACGGCACCATTCAACCCGTTCGATCGGGCCACGTCAACGGCGGCCTGTGCACAAACCTGTGCGCGCGTGGTGGACGGCCCACAAAGTTCTGTGACTAAGTCGATTTTCTTGCGGATAAGTCTGTGAGGACGAAAAACATCTCTTGACCTGCTCAAACGGACGGCGCACAGTGTGCTTCGTACCGGATAGCGCAGGTCAACCGGTGCCCGAGGAACGGTGCCGCCAAGTGGTGGCCACCAGCAATGGTGACCGACGCGAGGCGGAGGGCCAACCGGGCGCACGAGGCGCAGCGGACCGGTCGGAGGATGATTCCGAGTCCACATCGCGAACCTTCGGGGGAGTCGATGGGATGTCGTTGAACTCACCCGGGCAACCGGGCGGAGGCAGCGGCAGCCAACACGACGAGGCCATCACCGGGCAACCGGCGGCGGTCAGCACGTGGGGTCTCACGCGGGGGAGATAACCGGGCAACCGGGGAAACAGCCCGCAAAAGGGATCGCCCGCCAGAGCGCAAGCTCTGACGGGCGATGACATTGGTCGAAGAGAAGGCTAACGCCCGAGGATCGACCGGTGGTGGATCACCCTCCACGAGGTCGCCCCGGGCGGCGCGCCGGCTTCGGCTGGCAGCGCAGCCCGGGGCGCTTCACCTTTTGCCCTGGAGAAGACTTTGGCGGCACGGCTACCGTGACCGCCTATGAACGAACCGCGTCGCGTTGTAACCCCGGGCTATCAGCAGCAACTGGACCAGGGCTACAACTTCGGAAGCGTGTTGACCTTCGGTCAACGACCCCTGCTCACCGATCCGGCCCAGCTCGATGAGTGGAAGCCAGACGTCGCAGTGGTCGGTGCCCCTTTCGATTTGGGTACCACCAATCGTCCCGGTGCGCGCTTTGGTCCGCGAGCGGTGCGCACCAATGCCTACCAATCGGGCACCTATCACCTTGGCCTCGGTTTGGAGATGTACGAGTGGGTAGAGGTCGTCGATTACGGCGACGCTGCATGTCCGCACGGAATGGTCGAGAGGAGCCTCGCCAACATCAAGGATCGAGTTCACGACGTTGCCAGCCGTCACATCGTGCCGTTCGTGATCGGAGGTGATCACACGATCACCTGGCCGTCGGCAACTGCCGTCGCCGATGTGTACGGATACGGCAACGTCGGCATGGTGCACTTCGATGCGCACGCCGACACGGCCGAGAGCATCGACGGCAATCTCGCCAGCCACGGAACACCGATGCGGCGCCTGATCGAATCCGGCGCGATCCCTGGCAAGAACTTCATCCAGATCGGCCTGCGTAGCTATTGGCCGCCCGAGGAGACCTGGGATTGGATGGCCGAGCAAGGAATGCGCTGGCACCTGATGGACGAGATTTGGCAACGCGGCTTCCAAGCCGTAATGGCCGACGCCGTGAATGAAGCACTCGATGGGCCGGACTACCTCTATATCTCGATCGACATCGACTCGCTCGACCCTGCTTACGCCCCCGCCACCGGCACACCAGAACCCGGCGGCATCATCGCCGCCGATCTGATGCGCATCGTGCGCGAGTTGGCCTATCGGCATCGCGTCGTCGCCATGGACGTGGTGGAAGTCGCTCCCGCATACGACCACGCCGACTGCACGGTGAATGTCGCCCACCGACTGTTCACCGAGTGCCTCGCCGGCATGGCGGCCAAGCGCCGCGACGCCGCAGGCGGGCGCAAGGGTCGCCCCGCGGTATGACGGCACCGATCGGTGAGCGGCCGGCGATGGCCGACTACGGGGTCAACGTTCCGGAGTGGGCCCCGCTCCCCTGGTCGTGGGCTGCCGAACGCCTGATCGCCACGCGCAACTACTGGCTTGTGACCGTTGGCACCGATGGCCAGCCGCACTCGCTGCCCGTATGGGGAGTGTGGGACGAAACCGATCGTCAGTTCATGTTCAGCTGCTCACCGACGGCCAAGAAGGCGCGCAACATCGCCGCCAATCCGCTGGTCTCGTTCACCAATGACGATTCGGTGGAGTGCGTGTCGGTGCAGGGTGCGGCGACGCGAATGAGCGAAGCGAGCCGCATCGACACATGGGTCGATCGTTATCTCGACAAGTACGGCAAAGAGATGGGCCCCGAGGCGGGCAGCTTCATTCGCGAGCACTCATGCTTCGAGGTCACACCAACGCTCGCAATCTCCGTCATCGAGCGCGCCGACGAGTTCGCAACCCGCGCAACCCGCTGGCGATTCGTCGGCTCAGACAGCTAGCTCGCACCAGTCCTTGTAACGATCTTCCTGACCGCGCACTGTGCGGGCGTAGACCTCGGCAATCGCTTTCGTCTTCGGGCCGGGGCACGGGATCATGCGATCGTCGACCGAGTTGACCGAGCTGACCTCGGCGGCGGTACCGCAGACAAGGATCTCCTCGGCGACATAGAGGTCGCTGCGCGCGAGGTTGTCGATGCGGGCATCGAAACCAAGATCGCGGGCGATCGTCATCACCGTGTTCTGCGTAATGCCCTCGAGTGCGCCAGCCGACAACGGCGGCGTGATCATGATGCCGTTACGCACCGCGAAGATGTTCTCGCCGGTGCATTCGGCAACGAGACCGTTGGGTGCCAGCATGATCGCTTCGTCGTAGCCGGCCTTCAACGCCTCCACCTTGGCAAGTGAGCTGTTGACATAGTTGCCGCTCGTCTTCGACGCCGGCGGCATCGTGTTGTGATCATGGCGTGTCCACGACGAGATCTTCATCCGCACGCCCTTCTCGACAGCATCGTCGCCGAGGTAGGCGCCCCACGGCCAACAGGCGATCGCCACGTCGACCCGGCACGGCAACGTGTTGAGGCCCATCTCGCCGTACCCGTAGTAGGCGATCGGACGCACGTAGCAACCGGGCAAACCCGTTGATGCCACGGTGGCCTTGCACGCCTCGACCAATTCGTCGACTGAGTAGGGAATCTCCATGCCGACGATCTTGGCCGAGTTGTGCAGCCGCACGATGTGGTCGGTGAGCCGGAAGACCGCCGGTCCGTGGGCGGTCTCATAAGCACGGATACCCTCGAACACGCCGGTGCCGTAGTGCAGAGTGTGGGTGAGCACGTGGATCTGGGCTTTGTCCCAGTCGATGAGCTCGCCGTTCATCCAGATCTTGGGAGTGGTTTGGATTGGCATCTCGTCAGCCTGCCACGCGCGCGGCGATTTGGGAACCGATGTCACTGGTGCTGCCGCTAACAGGTTGCTCGCAGGCCTGCCGTATGCGGTCGGCCGCAGTGGTCTCGCCGAGGAAGTCGAGCATCAGGGCCGCGCTGAGAATCGCGGCGACCGGGTTGGCCTTCCCCGTGCCGACGATGTCGGGCGCCGAACCATGCACCGGTTCGAACATGCTCGGACCGGTTCGTGCCGGGTTGAGGTTGGCGCTACTGGCCAAGCCAATGCCGCCGCTGACCGCGCCGCCAAGGTCGGTGAGGATGTCACCGAACAAGTTGTCGGTGACGATCACGTCGTAACGCTGTGGGTCCTGCACGAAGTAGATGCAGGCGGCATCGACATGGTTGTAAGCAGTCGCGACGGTCGGGAACTCGGCGGCGACAGCGTTGAACGTTCGCTGCCACAGATCGCCGGCAAAGGTGAGCACGTTCGTCTTGTGCACCAGCGTCAAGTGCTGGCGGCGACCCATCGCCATCTCGAACGCGTATCGGCAGGCGCGCTCGACGCCCATACGCGAGTTGACCGAACCCTGCGTAGCGACCTCGTGCGGTGTGCCCTTGCGTAACACTCCCCCCTCGCCGACGTATGGTCCTTCGGTGTTCTCGCGTATCACGACGAAGTCGTGCGGCCTGGAACTACCCGGCGCGGTGCCGCTGAACGGTCGTTGGTTTACGTATAGGTCGAGTTCGAAACGCATGCGCAGCAGCAGCCCGCGCTCAATCAGACCGGGGGGCACTTCCGGTGTACCCACCGCTCCCAGCAGAATCGCATCGTACGCCCGCAGTTGACTCAAGGTGTCGTCACTGAGGATCTCACCGTCGCGCAGGTAGCGAGCGCCGCCGAGATCGAACTCGGTCGTCTCGATGATCACGCCTGCGCCGCGCACGACCTTCAGTGCCTCGGCCGTCACCTCCGGCCCGATGCCGTCACCGCCAATGACCGCTACGCGATGTGCTGTTGTTGCCGACATACGGTCGAAACGGTATCGCGCGAGTCAGTCGAGCAGGCGACCGTGGCGGTGCCGGGTCCAACTGACCGCCTGCTCACGAACCCAGCGACGAAGCTCGACCATCGCGTCGGCGACCGGCTGAACGAGGTCGAGCTCCACCGCCAGCGAGTGGCATTCGATGAGTTGTTGCGGCGTGAGCGACCCGATCACGCGCACGCGCGCAACCGACACGGTCGCCGGGTCGGCGAGCCGGGGGGCGGCGACGCCTGCTACCCGCGCCGCCATCTCTGCGATCGCGACCGCAGCAGGATCGGCATCGGGCGCGACGTAGATACCGATACTCGGTAGCGCTCGGTAACGCAACAGGTTGCGCTCGCACTCGAGTCCGGAAGGGTCGTGATCGACCGCGAAATACTGCTGCCAAATTCGCCGAAACTCGACCTCGCCGTCGTTGCCGCCGGACCAAGTGCCGAACGCCTCGACATAGAACGGCCCGCCGGCTTTCGGGCCACACCCGACCGACGATTGCTTCCAGCCGCCAAAGGGTTGGCGTTGTACCACGGCACCGGTGATGTGCCTGTTGATGTAGGCGTTGCCGACCTGCACCTTCGCCAACCAGTGCTGCACCTCGTGCTCGTCGAGCGAATGAATCCCACCGGTGAGCCCGAACGGGACCGCGTTCTGCAGCGCAATCGCGTGATCGAGGTTGCGCGCCCGCATCAATCCCAGCACCGGGCCAAAGCACTCGGTGACGTGAAACCAACTGCCCTCGCCGACACCGAGGCGAACGCCGGGCGTCCACATGCGGCCGGCATCATCGAGGCGACGGGGTTCAACCAGCCAACTTTCGCCCGCGTCCAAGGTGGTCAACGCGCGCAATAGTTTCGGGGCCGGTTCGTCGATCAACGGACCGGTCATCGTGGCCAGGTCGGCGGCTGCGCCCACGCGAACACTCAGCACTGCGTCGGCGAGTCGGCGCCGGAAGGCAACGGAGTCGTAGAGCGGCGCCTCGACAATCGCCAGGCTCGCAGCCGAGCACTTCTGCCCAGCATGACCGAAGGCCGACTTCACCAGATCTCGAATGGCGGTGTCCTCATCGGCGGCAGCTGAGATGACGAGAGCGTTCTTGCCGCTCGTCTCACCGAAAATTCGGATGGACGGCTTCCACGAGCGGAACAGCCGTGCTGTCTCGAGCGCACCGGTGAGGATCACGGCATTGACGTCGTCGTGGCTGATCAGCCGACGACCGACCTCGTTGTCGGCACACGCAATGAACTGGACAAGATCGCGGGGCACGCCCGAGCGATGCAGTTGCTCGACGAGTTCGAACGCGACCGCCGCTGTTTCTGGAGCAGGTTTCAGGATTACTGAGTTGCCGGCAGCCAGCGCTGCAAACACGCCTCCTGCAGGGATCGCGTATGGAAAGTTCCACGGCGACGCGACCGCTACGACACCGAGCGGACGAAACGCCCGCCCCTGTGCAACTCGGGATTCGATCGCCCTGGTGCACCAGCCGTAGTAACGCGCGAAGTCGATCGCTTCCGACACCTCCGGGTCGCCCTCATTGATCGTCTTACACGCGGTATGGGCCATCACCGCCAGCGTTGCGCCGCGAGAGCGTTCCATCTCGTCGGCGATGCCGGCGAGAATCCGCCGACGCTCCGCGAAACTCGTCGCCGCCCACTCGCCCGCAGCAGTACGGGCGCGGGCCACCGCTTCGTCGATATCGCCAATCGTCTCGACGACCGGGTGGACGGCAGGTTGCCAACCCGTCAGCGCGCGTTCGATCCAGTCGCGGTTCACCCGCTGTGTCCAGTCGGTGTCGGGACAGTTGGCGAAGTCGCCAGACTCGCCGACTGCGACGGGTCGCGTTCGATCCTGGGTTCTGCGGCTCGCAGTGTTCGCCGAAGCCATCGCCGCGACCGCTGTTTCGAACCGTTGTTGCTGGGCAGACCACTCCTCAGAACCGGGTCGTAAGGTGAACAACGCACGCAGGAAGTTTTCTGGCGATGTGTTCTCATCGAGGCGGCGAGTGAGATAGGCGATGCTCGCCGCCAGATCTTGATGGCGCACAACCGGGGCGTAGAGCAGTAGTCCACCGGCGGCGGCGCGAACGTTGCGCGACTGTGCCGGCGCCATGCCCTCCAGCATCTCGAGATCGATGCGGTCGAACGCTGCCGATGCAAGTGCCCAGGCGAGGTCGAACAGGTTGTGGCTCGCAAAACCGACCCGAATGGCACCACTCCAACGCTCGTCAAGTGCCCGCGATACCAAGCGCTTGAAACTGGCATCGACCTCGGCCTTGGTGAGGTACGGCGCTTGCGGCCAGCCGTGCAATTCCGCCTCGACCCGCTCCATCGCCAGATTGGCGCCTTTGACCACTCGAATCTTGACGCGGCCGCCGCCGGCGGCATGGCGCGCCGCGGCCCATTTGCAGAGAGCGTCGCACGCCAAGTGGGAATCGGGAAGATAGGCCTGCAACACGACGCCGGCATCGACCCGATGGAACTCGGGTTCGGCAAGCACGGCTGTGAACGCGGCAATCGTCATCGGCAGATCGCGGTATTCCTCCATGTCGAGATTGACGAAGGTGCGCGGATCGGCGGCATGGGCATCGCGGTAAAGCACTCGCAGCCGATCGCAGATGCGACCCACCGAGTGCTCGAACGCGAGCACATCGAGGTTCGCAACCACCGACGAGACCTTCAACGACACGTAATCAACATCGGATCGCCCTATTCGAGCGCGCACCAGCTCCATTCGCGTGTCGGCCTCGGCGTCGCTGAGGATCGCTTCGCCGAGCACGTTGATGTTGAGGCAGAAGCCCGCGCTTCGCCGATTGACGAGGTGGCGCGAGAACTCGGGATCGTCAGCCGACAACACGACTCCGTTGCTCTCGCGCACGATACGAGAACGAACGAGAGGCATCACCAGCCCGGGAACCACCCGCGACATCAGGCCGCCGAGCCGGAGACCGACGCGGTCGATCAGCCGTAGCGACTTCGGTATGCCGACATCGCGCACAATCCCACGCAAGCGCCGGGCGGCGCGGCCATTCGACTGAAACCGCAAGACCTCGTCAGTCAGCGCAAAGGTCAGATCGCGCAGCACCGGGTCGTTCACAATCGAAGCCAGGCGTGCCTGCTGCCTGCGCTCGCGTGGCGACATCGACGACAACGATTCCGCCAGGAGTTGGGCAGCGGATTGCACGATGGGCGAGTGCACGTACCGATGGTATGCGGCTCACGCCGAGCCCACCGGCTCGCGCTGTAAACTCAACAACCCTATGGCCAGTACCCATCTGTCGCGGTCTGCCTTCGAGCGTCTGCAGGCCGAGTTCTACGACCTAACCACCCGCGGACGCATTGAGGTGGCGCACAAGATCGAGAGCGCGCGCCTGCTCGGCGATCTCAGCGAGAACGGCGACTACCACGCCGCCAAGGACGAACAAGGTCACATGGAGGGCCGCATTCGCCAACTCGAGTTTCTGATCGAGACGGCGGCGATCATCGAAGCCAGCGACGATGGGGTCGTCGCCGCCGGTTCGGTAGTCACCATTACCTACGAGGGTGACTCGCTCGACATGGCCGAGACCTACCTCATCGGGCATCTGGAGGAAAAGACCGGCGTACTCGATGTGATGAGTCCGCAGTCACCACTCGGTGGCGCCCTGATTGGCGCCGCCGAAGGCCAATGGGTGTCCTACGAGGCCCCCACCGGAGTGCTGCGCGTGATGGTGCTGAAGGTCGCTACCGCTTCGTGACCGCCGCGCGCGGCAAGGCCGCACTGAACCATCCGCGGTTACCTCCCGGCGCGGCGATGGAGTTGCCCGGTCGGGGCACAACGTTCGTTCGCCGGTTGTCCGGGCCGCCCGACGCTCCGACCGTGTTACTGCTGCATGGGTGGACCGCCAGCGCCGATCTCAACTGGTTCACGTGCTACGGCCCACTGTCTCGCCACTACCGCGTCGTCGCCCTCGATCACCGCGGGCACGGTCGCGGAATCCGCTCCAAGGCCGCGTTCAAGCTCGAAGACTGCGCCGACGACGCGATGGCGGTGTGCGACGTGCTCGGCATCGACCGGGTCATTCCTGTCGGCTACTCGATGGGTGGGCCGGTAGCGCAACTGATCTGGCAGCGCCACCGCGACCGGGTCAAAGGTCTCGTGCTCTGTGCGACGGCGCCACATTTTCTCACCTCGCGTGAGGAACGGATCGGGTTCATCGGTCTCGCCGGCCTGGCCGCGCTCGCCCGCCGAACACCTGCGCAAACCCGGCAGTGGCTCACCGAGCAGTTCTACCTGCAGCGCAAGAGCGACTCGTGGGAACCGTGGGCAATCCATGAGGCGTCGTTGCACGACTGGCGCATGGTGCTGGAAGCCGGACGCGCCATCGGGCGATTCAATTCGCGCGACTGGATCGGCGATGTCGACGTGCCCACCTCAGTACTGATCACAATGCGCGATCGAGTGATACCTGTACGTCGACAGATCCGATTGTTCGAGGCAATCCATCGCGCCGAAGCATACCGAATCGACGGCGATCACGACGCAATCGTCGCCAACGCCGAGCGCTTCGTGCCGACGCTGCTACGTGCGATCAGTTCCGTCGTCGAACGATCTGCCGTCGAGCAGCCCATCGCCGAGTGAAGCCACGACGGCTCGTTCCCCTTGTGATCGGCATGGTCGCCGGTGCCGCCACCCTCGCGGGGCTGGCGATGCGTCGACGCGAAACTCAGGCGCTGCGAACCAGCCGCGCGCAACGCAACAGTGAGCTGGTCCGATTGGGTGCCAGCGTCGGCGCCCTCCACGCCGGCACCGCGGCCCGCAAGCTGTTCGCTTCCGCCGAGCGACGCACGGAACTCGATCGCGATAGAGAACTGCGCACTGCGGAAGCAGTTGCCGAGCGGTTGGGGCGGATGAAGGGCGCCATGATGAAGCTCGGTCAGATGGCCAGCTACGTCGATGAGGCACTGCCGTCGCCGGTTCGCGCCGCACTCGCCGAGCTGCAATCGAATGCACCGCCGATGAGTGCCGAGCTGGCGGCGCTGGTAATCGAGCAAGACTTCGGTCAGCGACCCGAGCAGTTGTTCGCCGAATGGGATCCAGTTCCGATCGCTTCCGCAAGTATCGGTCAGGTACATCGAGCCGTCATCGTCGACCCCGAGACCGGCGATGAGCGGGCGGTCGCCGTCAAGGTGCAGTACCCAGGAGTCGGCGAAGCCGTTGCGGCCGATCTGCGCAATGCCGATCTCCTCGGGATGCTGTTGGCACAGGGCTTCGGCGGACTCGATCCCGCCGAGATGGTCGGCGAGATCAAGGAACGACTTGTCGAAGAACTCGATTATCGCCAGGAGGCGCTCAATCAGCAGTTGTTCGCCGACTTCTATCGCGGTCACCCGTTCATTCACGTCCCCGACGTGATTCCGGAGTTCAGCGCCGCGCACGTGATCACCACCGATCTCGTCGTCGGCAGCACATGGCAGCAGCTGCTTCTTTGCCCGCAGCACCGGCGGGACCAGGCAGGCGAAACGCTTTTCCGATTCGTGTTCCGAAGCCTTTACGGATTGCATGCGTTCAACGGCGATCCGCACCCCGGCAACTACCTCTTCCACGACGATGGTCGGGTCACGTTTCTCGACTTCGGATTGGTGAAGCATTTCGACGCGGACGAGATGAACACCTTCGTCAACATGGTGAAGGCTGCCGCGTACGAGCACGACCAAGCCGCGTTCCGTCGGGTGGTCGAGGAAGCCGGAATGTTGCGAGTCGGCTGCCCGTCCTCGGATGCGGCGGTCGGCGAGTACTTCAGCCAGTTCTACGAGAGCGTGCGCGAAGACAAGCCGGTGACATGGTCGGGTGAATACGCGAGCCGGATCGTGCGTCACACCTTCGACCGCTCCAGCCCGATCGCGCAGTACGCGACCGTACCGAAAGCGTTCGTATTCATCCAGCGCATCAATCTCGGTCTCTACGCACTGCTCGGAGAATTGCGAGCCACCGGCAACTATCGCCGGATGGCCGAGGAGTTGTGGCCGTTCGTGAACGGGCCGGCGAGCACGCCGCTCGCCGAAGCCGAACAGGAATGGCTGCAAGCCGCGCAGCGTCGCGACCCATAGGGCGGGTAGCGTCGAACAGGTGCGTCGCCAATCTCGAATCGCCCCCCTTCTCGCTTTCGCCCTGGCGGCAGCTTCCGGCTGCAGCGATCAAGCCACGCAAGCGGCAACCACGACCACGAGGGTTGCCGGAGCACTCCCCACGCCGTCGCTGCCGAAGCCGGCCGTCTCGATCCCCGGAGCGCTGCCCACGCAACTGGTGGTCAGCGACCTGATCGCGGGCTCCGGCCACGCTGCCGACGCCGGTGACACCGTCATCGGTCACTACGTGGGCGTGCTCAGTGCCGACGGTCGCGAGTTCGACAACAGCTACGACAGCGGAACTCCGCTGGAGGTCACGATCGGCGCCGGTCAGGTGATTCCCGGCTTCGAGCAGGGTCTCATCGGCGCGCAGCAGGGCATGCGCCGACAGCTCGATATTCCCGCCGCGCTCGCTTACGGCGATCGACCCCCCAGTGGCGGCATCATC
>JACQZX010000159.1 GCA_016213665.1 Actinomycetota bacterium
ACCAGATGCCCACCACCAACGGTTCAGCACAACTCGGTCGACGTCTGGATCAACGCCGCTGACAATCCACCGGCAAACCCAACCGGATCCGACAGACCCGATCCCCGGCCCGCAACTGCCGATTATTCAACAGCGTCCTAGTCGATTAGCCGCGACCGAGGTGGCATCGCCACCCGCCTTGCCTCTCGGGTGGGCTGTTCACCTGCAGGTTCAGGCGGCGACCGTGTAGGTATCGACCTTGGCCAACTCGATCCATGTTCGCCCTGGGGTGAGCGCAATGACTTCGCCGGTGGCGTCGGTGAGCACGATCGGCGACAGTCGATCGGTGCGAGTCCACGTGCCGCGGACGACGTTGCCGGAGGCGAACACGAGTACCTCACCGGTACCGATGGTCTGCGCCTCGGGACTATTGGCGTCGGCCGAGCTCCGGCGGTAGTCGACCACCATCACGATCACGTTGGCGCAGTTGACCTGTCCACTGGCAGCGTCATCATGCGGTTGGCCCTCGGTCGTGCGCAGGTAAGCACCAGCGGTGGTGTCGAATCGCCAGCCGACATCCAGATTGTCCATTACCAGGTCGACACCCGCCGACGCTTCCCCGGCGACGACATCGTCGGCGGCGCGGTAATGGAACTGCGCGGGCGGCGGACCTGCCTCGGGAGGCGCCAGCGTCCACAGCAGCGAGGACTGTGCGTAGAGATCGTGCGGGCCTTGCCGGTCGCTGTTGCGGTAGAAGCCGCCGCCGACGTAGGTGGCGGTGAGCTGCGCGCTCAGGTCGATGAGATCGCTGGCGTGAATCGCCCTCACGACCCCACGATTGCCTCCGCTCCACACGAACAGTGGCCGGTTGAAGGAGCCGAGCAGATCGACATCTTGGGTGCGACCGGACCGAATCGGGCCAACAGGGTCGGAACCCTGACTGTGGAAGACGGCCGCGAACCGTGTTTGCACCTCGACGATTTCCTCGAACACGATGTCGGCCTCGTTGAGTCCGCTCTGCGGTCGAGCGCTCTTGTGGTTGTCGATCTTCACCACCAACGCCGGGCGCGCCGCCGCCGCCTCGTCTGTTACCGGCAGGCCGGTGAGCGGGTATACCGGGCCGGGTGCCGCCGTGGTTGTCGGCGCCAACGTCACCGCCGTCGTGCGGGGTACGGTGCGCGGAACCGTGCTCTGGCTGCTCGTCGAGGAAGCGGCCGACTCGGAGGAACCGCCGCTGCCGCCACAGCCAACGGCTCCGATGGCCAACACCCCGACGATGGCGATACGAAGTTTGCGCGTCATGTTCACGGCACCGCCAAGAAAGTGCCGAACATTGCCAATTCGACCCATGTTCGACCAGGTGTCAGCGCGATCGGCCCATCGGGCCCGGTGAGCACGAAGGGCGAGAGCCGGTCGGCACGTGTCCAGACGCCGTGCACGAAGGCCCCGCCGCTGAACACCCAGGCTTCACCGAAGCCGATCGTGTCGGCTTCCGGGCTGCGTTCGTCGACCGAACTCGGGTGATAGTCGGTCACGAGGATTACAACGTTGCTGGAGCTGATCGGGCTACCGAGAGCGTCGTTGTGCGCTTCCCCGTTGACGGTGCGCAAGTAACTGTCGTCGGCGGTTTGGTAACGCCAACCAACCTGTGATGCCTCGAAGTAGATATCGACTCCGGTCGTCGGTGCACCGACCAAGGGCTCACCGACTCCACGATACTGAAACTGTTGTGGCGGTGGTCCGGCCGACGCCGGCGCCAGCGTCCAGAGCAGCGACGTCTTGGCGTACTCGTCGCTTGGGCTGGTTCGCGCCGGGTCGCGGAAGAAGCCGCCATCGCTCCAAACCGACGAATCCAGTGCGCTCAGTTCGACGAGGTCGCTGTCCTCGATCGCCGTTGTAACCGCCGGATTGCCACCGCTCCACACGAAGAGCGGGCGATCGAAAGCTCCGGCGAGATCGATGTCTTGACTGCGACCGGATCGGATCGGCCCGACGGGATCGGAGTCCTGACTGTGGAACACGGCCATGAAGCGGGTCTGACCCTCGATGATCTGTTCGAAGACGATGTCGGCGGCGTTGAGTCCGCTCTGCGGTCGGGCGGCCGCATCGTTGTCGATCTTCACCACCATCGCCGGACGCGCGGCCGCAGCCTGGTCGACCACAGGCAGCCCGGTGAGCGGGTAGACAGGTCCGACTGCGCGCGGCGGCGCAGGCTCGGTGTCGGCAGGTGCCGAGGTGCTGTCGCTACTGCAGGCAACCAAACCGATGCAGGCCGCACCGACAACAACCGCCAGTGAGGAGAGTCGAGGTTTGTTCATCACAGGGCTCGCAGGACGGCGATGCGATCCTCGAGCGGAGGGTGCGTGTCGAACATGCGGTTCCAGCGGCCCATCTTGCCACCGTCGCCGACGCCGGCCATCGGCTGCTCAATCCATAGGTGCGCCGTCGCAGTCGTCGCGGAGTGCGTGACGGTTACGTCGTCGCGCAACTTCTCCAGCGCCGAGATCAGCCCTGGTGGGTAACGGGTCATTTGACAGGCGGAGACATCGGCGAGTGATTCACGTTTACGGCTTACCGCCGCCTGCATCGCCTTTGCAATTATTGGAGCGAAGATCAACAACACGAGACCGATGATGGCCAACGGGTTGCCACTGTCCTTGTGATCACCCTCGCGATTAACCCGCCCACCGTTCCACCACATCATCCGCAGAGCGAGGTTGGTGAGCAGCGCAACGGCACCGACGAGCGTGACGGCAAGCGTTCCGACCAAGATGTCGTAGTTGCGAATGTGCGACAACTCGTGCGCCAGTACGCCCTCCAACTCCACACGATTGAGCTTCTCCAACAACCCGGTGGTGACGGCAATCGCCGCGTGTTTCGGATCGCGGCCAGTGGCAAAGGCGTTGGGCGCGGGATCATCGATGAGGTAGACAGCCGGCTTCGGAAGTCCGCTGGCGATACACAGCCCCTCCACCAGGTTGTGCAGTCGCTGGTATTGGGCTGGATCGGCGGGGCGCGCGCGGCTGACGGCGAGCGCGATCTTGTCGGCCTTCCAGTAGGAGGCGAACGCCATCGTGCCCGAGAACGCCAGCGCGGCGATCGTGCCCACCAGCCCGTTGCCGATGTAGAGGCCGAACGCCGCGCCGACGAGACCGAGGACGACGACGAAGCTGGCAATGAGCGCGAGGCTGCGCCGTTTGTTGGCTTTGATCAGCTCGAACATCGGTGGTTCAGAACTGAACCTTGGGCACCTCGCGGGCGGCCTCATCGGTCTCGAAGTAATCGCGGTTCTCGAACTTCAGCAAGCTTGCGAAGATCACCGCCGGGAACGCCTGACGTTTGTTGTTGTAGCTCAGGACACTGTCGTTGTAGAACTGCCGCGAGTAGGCGACGCGTCCCTCGGTTGCCGTCAGCTCTTCCTGCAGCGCGAGAAAGTTCTGGTTGGCCTTCAGGTCTGGATACGCCTCACTCAACGCGAACAGCTGCTTCAACGCGCCGGTCAACATGTTGTCGGCGGCGGCCTGCCCAGCGGGGGTGTTAGGGGCGGCGATCGCCGAGTTGCGAGCCTTGATCACCGCTTCCAGCGTCGACTTCTCGTGGGCGGCATAACCCTTGACCGTCTCGATCAGATTCGGAATGAGATCGATCCGGCGCTTGAGCTGAACGTCGATCTGCGACCAGGCATTGTCGACCTGGTTGCGACTGCGAATGAGGCCGTTGTACACGACGACGACATAAAGGACGACGACGGCCGCCGCCGCCAACACGATGAACCAGCCCATCGGGCACCTCCAGAGTCTCTGTGCGCAGCGAAGCTTGCGCCGTTACTCGGTGAGCATACGTCCGAGACGCCGTCTACGGGGTTTCGGTGCCAACCACGATCGGGCGGACCGCGACATGAACGGCCAGGCCGACACCGATCGATGACCGGGTTCTTGCGGTTGTGCCACCTCCCGGTAGATCTCGGCGTAGCGGCACGCGAGTGTCGTCATCGAGAATTCATCGGCGCGCACAGCCCCGGCAGCGACCAATCGCTCGGCCAGGGCGCGGTCGCCGAGCGCAACCTCGATGGCCTTGGCGAGGGCGTGCTTGTCGCCGGGCGCGACCAGCAGCGCGTCGATGTCGTCGGTCGCGACGTTTCGGTAACCGTCGAGCGCGCTGGCCACTATGCACGTGCCTGCAGCCATCGCCTCGATCAGCACCACGCCGAAGGACTCACCGTGCAGCGAAGGGGCACAGAACACGTCGGCCCCCTTCAGGCGGGCGATCTTGTCCTCGTCGGACAGTCGTCCCAGCCACTCGATGCGCGCATCGCCACCGAACTGTGAGCGCAGGCGATCGGTATCGGGCCCGTTACTGGCAATCCACAGCGTCACATCCTTGCCGCCGATTGGGCCGACATCTGCCATCGCGGCCAGCAGCACGTCGAGACCTTGTCGCTCCTCGTGGCGACCGCAGAAGAAAATCGTCGGACCCGTCGTCGGATGTGGTTGGGCGTGGCGGTAATCGTCGAGTTCGACGCCGTTGAACAGGATCTCGTAGTCGCCGGGGATGTACGCGCTCACCAGCGCGGCTGCGTCCTTGGAGACGGCGACTCGATGCGCCAGGTTGGCCGCGGCCGGCTTGATGTAGTTCTTCAGATGTCGATAGCTGGCACTCTCGCCGGCCGCGTGGAATGTGCCGACGACCGGCGCCGGGTGAAGCAAAATCGCTGTCATCGGCGGGCCGGGGGCGAACGGTTCGTGGAGATGCAGCACGTCGAACTGCTCCTCATACATCACCCGCATCGTTCGTAGAACACACGAAGGGTCTGGCGCAACCGGCGCCACCGACCCGTTGGCCGATGTGGGCAGGCTGTTGCCCAGTGGCGTTACGAACGTCGCCGGTGGTGGGCCGTCACAGGGGCCGAGCACCCGCACCTCGATACCCATGCGGCGCAACTCGCGCGCGAGGCCCATCACCTGCGCCTGCACGCCCCCGGGCACAGAGAGGCTGTAAGGGCAAACCATCCCGACCCGCAACACGCGCTCACCAGTCGCCACCACTGCGACGCTATCCGGGGGTTTGCTGCCTTCAGCAGCAGCGACCGGCGGCGACCGGTTCGGTGGTGCAGCACGCGGCATCTTGCGTTTCGTGCATCACATCGGCCGGCGCGAGCACCGTGTAAATCTCGAAGTCGTGCAGGCTGCCATCGACCCAGAACTTGTCCTGGACTGCGAAGCAACAGGTCGTTTCGCCTTCTGCGCTTGTCTTCAGCCCTGCAGCCTTGACCCGCGCGAATTCGGCGGCCACTTCTTCGCGGGTTTCCACCTCTACTCCGAGGTGGTTGATCGAGCCTGCCTCAGCGCTGGAGTTCTCGAACAGCACCAACTTCAGTGGAGGATTCGTGATCGCAAAGTTGGCGTAGCCGGGCTTGATCTTGGCAGGTGTGGTGCCGAACAGTCGGCTGTAGTGCTCGATCGCGGCGTCGAGGTCGGTGACGTTGAGGGCGAGTTGTAGGCGGGACATGGATGCTCCTGTCGCTTGGGACTATATTGATCAGTGTCGATACCATACCGACAATATCGACATCTGTCAATATATCCAGCAGACAATTCAGGAGGCCTCCCGTGGCTCGTGGCGCGAACGCATCAGCAAGAGTGATCGCATGTTGTGGTGCGCCGGGCGACCGCTCGCTGGATATCACGCAAGCCACCGAACTCGCCCACGCTTTCGCGGCGCTGTCCGATCCGGTGCGATTACGACTGCTATCGCTGATCGCAACGAGTCGTAACGGTGAAGTGTGCGCGTGCACCATGGTCGAAGCGCTCGACCGCAGTCAGCCGACGGTCAGTCACCACCTCAAGGTCTTGCGCGAGGCCGGCTTGGTGACGTCCGACAAACGCGGGACGTGGATGTGGTATCGGGCAGTTCCCGAACGGTTGGCCGCGGTGCGCGCCGCGCTGGGCTAGCTCAGAACAAACGCGCCGTGAGTTGTTTGCGATAGCCGGCGGTACGCGGGTCGTAGGGACCCATCAGCTCGAGAATGTCGACGAACTGTTGGCGAGCATCTTCGTCGTCCTTGACCCGCTCGAGCAGCGCTGTCAGTGTTGCGTCGTTGTCGTCGTCGGGGACCAAGCCTGTGCGCGCCTTGGCGGCCACCCGGCGGGTGCGGTCGGTTTCGGCGATGCGACCCAGGAAACGCAACGCCTCATCGGTCTCACCCCGCGCAATGAGAAGTTCGGCGAGGCCGACGATCGCGTCCTCATTTCCGGCTTCCAATTCCAGCGCGGCCCGAAACGAGCCCTCGGTACCTTCTGCGAGGAGCGTCGCCAACGTCAGTTCGCCTTCGCTGGGAAGCAGCGAGTCGACGAACACCTTGACCATGTGCTCGGGTTGCGCTCCGATGAAGCCATCGACCACCTCACCGTTCTTGAGCGCGAAGACGGCTGGGATGGATTGCACCTTGAAAGCCTGCGAGACCGCCGGATTTTGGTCGGTATCGATCTTGACGAGCACAACCTTGCCGGCGGTGGCATCAACGACCTTCTCGATGATCGGGCCCAAGGTCTTGCACGGCCCACACCATGGCGCCCATAGGTCGACGACAACGGGGACGGAGAACGAGCGATCGATGACTTCTGACTGAAAGGTCGCGTCGGTGACGTCAAGAGCCATGATCGCAGGTTATCGCTCCCTCGCCTTCGCCGGCCGGGTGAACGCCGAGCGCTCAACGACGGTACCGTGACACGCGATGAGCGAAACCCGCAGCCACCAACTGAGCGTTGCCGCTCGATGAAACCACGCTACGAGCTGCATGCGGATTGGCCGACACTCGACAAGCCAGTGTTGGTTGTACACCTCACCGGGTGGATCGATGCCAGTGGTGCCGGTGCGGCGGCGGTAGCGAGTGTCGACACGGTTTGCGCGACGACGGTTCTGGCAACGTTCGACGGTGACGCCTTCATCGACTACCGCGCGCGGCGACCGACGATGGAGCTTCGCGAAGGAGTCAATACGCGCCTGGTCTGGGACGACATCGAGCTGCGCGTCGGACACGACGGCAATGGCAAGGCGGTGCTCACGCTCACCGGCCCGGAACCGGATTCGCAATGGCGGGCCTTCGCCCAAGATGTCACGCAACTGGCCGGGCGACTAGGGGTCCGCCAAATGGTCGCGCTCGGTGCTTACCCCTATGCCATCCCGCACACTCGCCCACCACGACTGTCGAGCAGTTCACCATCGCCGGAAGTGTTGGCCGATCTGCCGTACCTGAAGAATTCGGTCGACGTGCCGGCGGGGATGAGTTCAGTGCTCGAACATGCGCTCAGCGCTGCCGACATCGCATCGCTCGGCGTCTGGGTGCAGGTTCCGCACTATGTCAGCGCGATGAGCTACCCGGCGGCATCGCTGGCTTTGCTACAGGGACTATCGGAGGTGACCGGCCTTGCAATTGCGGCCGGCGAACTTGCGCACGATGCCGAGATCCAACGCCATCGCATCGACCAGCTCGTCGCCGGCAACGACGAGCACGGCACGATGGTGCGCCAACTGGAAGCTCTTTACGACCGCTCCGGCGAAGAAACGATGTCGCTCGGCGACACCCAGATTCCAAGCGGCGACGACCTTGCCGCCGAGTTCGAACGTTTCCTGCGCGAGCAGGAAAGCTAGATCGCTATTCGCCCAAAACGGCGCGGGCGATTGTGTCGCCCATCCACTGCTCGACTTCGTCGAAGGTGAAGCCGAAGTCGTCGATGAGCACGAGGGCCACACGAAAGTCGGCCAGCACTGCAATCGTCCTGGCGGCATCTGCGGGCAACAGGCCGGTGCGCAGCGCGCCAAAACCGTCGAGAAGTTCGGCAATCTTCTCGGCGCCAGCCCGATGCCGCCGTCCGCCCTCTTCGGCGACTGGCGCAAGCTCCGACTCGGCCTGCGAGCCGGCAGCCACGGCACGCACGATGTCTCCGCATCGCTCGACTATTCGTCGGGTGATCCTTGCCGGAATCGCGACGATCTCATTCGCATCTGTGGCGGTCTCCAAACCGGCCGCGACCTCCCAGACCCGTGCTTCCCCATCGATGAGATCGTTCAACGACCGCACGACGTCGGTCTTCGACCCGACGCTGTCGTAAACCGTTTGTACGGACACACCTGCGTCGCCCGCGATCTGTTTCATGCTGGTACCCGCGAAGCCAGCGGCGGCAAAACGCTGACGGGCCGCGACCAGGATCTCGGCGCGGGTTTGCTCAGCCTGTCTCGCCCGACGAGTCGGACCCGGCGGGTTAGGAGGTATGACGGGATGCGGCATGACGGTACTTGACAATTCTAGTCACTTGACTAAAGTTCCAGTCACTTGAGTCTTCTTCAAGCGACTTGATTCACAATCAACCTACCCGGAGGAATCCCTTATGTCCAGCAATACCTCTACAACCGCCGTCTCTGCGTCACCGACGCCGGGCACGCTCGCCCCACCTCGCATTGTCGGCGGGATTGGTGGCCTGGTGTTTGTCGCAGTCGTGGTACTACAGAATGCATTGCGGGCCTCCGCGCCCAAGATGGATGCCGCGACTTCAGCGGTTGTCGACTACTACGCCGACCACCACGGCCTGAGTTTTGTGCTCGCTGCCACGTTCGTCATCTCCGGTTTCGGGTTCGCCACCTTTGCCGGGGCGTTGCTCGATCGCCTGCGTGCGCCGCAAGCGCGGGGCGCGGCGCTGGCCGGAGGCGTGGGGCTGGTCGGTATCTTCTGCCTCTTCTCCGTGACGATTGCCGCCAACCTGGCTCTCGCTGCGTACGTTCACCGTGGCAACCCATCGACAGATGTGGTCGATGCCCTCTGGATGCTGCACAACGCTGTCTTCATCGTGCTCGCCCTCGCCATCGGCATCGCGCTCGCGGGGCTGAGCGCCTCCGCTTCCGATCAGGGACTAGTTGCTCCGGTATGGCGCGTCGTTGGGCTCGTTGGTGGCCTCGCCTCGTTCGTTGAGGTCGCCTTCGCTCCGGCGATTCTCGACGGCAGCAAGGTGATCGCAGTCGGGTTGGTGGGCTTCTTGACCTGGCTGGTCTTCGTCGCCACGACCTCAATCAACCTTTTGCGCAACCGCTGACGCGCGGACCCCGTGGTTCGACCCAACCCGATCCGATTGCGTTCACTACGCTCGCAATCGGATCGGAGGGAACAATGAAAGTCGACGGTGGCATCGGGGGCAGCCTGCACAGCGCTGGGGCGCAGGCCAAAGAGCTGGAAGGCGCTGGCTACAGCGGCGCATGGACCGCGGAGACCGCTCACGACCCGTTCTTGCCGCTGTTGCTCGCCGCCGAGCACACCGAGACGCTAGAGGTCGGTACTTCGATCGCCGTTGCGTTCGCGCGCAACCCGATGACGCTTGCCCACATCGGCTGGGACATGCAGGCCTTCTCGAAGGGCCGGTTCGTGCTCGGGCTCGGCAGCCAGATCAAGCCGCACATCACCAAGCGGTTCAGCATGGAGTGGAGTCACCCGGCGGCACGC